>JAFGBE010000058.1 GCA_016933315.1 Candidatus Auribacterota bacterium | reverse complement strand
CGAATTTCGTTGCGCCGAACGAGTTCATGATCTCTTCAACCGTTGCGGGATGGCTTTCCAGAAGGCCAAGTAGATTCTCCGCGTCCAGCCTGCCTTTTTCAAATTGGGGAACCTCCGGCAGGTTGCCTATGACATCCGCTTTATCCCCCAGCTGCCCGGCTATTTTTATAAGCGTATACCTGTCGACAGGCAGCGCGTTTTTCTCGGATGGCGGCCTTACAACGGTATTTAAATGCACTTTATCCGGCTTGATCCTCTTTATGGCTTCGGAAAACTTCGTGATTTCCGCATCGCTGTCGTTTATACCCCTGACAAGCATTATCTCAAGCCAGACCTGCCCCATAAACTCTTTCCTGAATTTAACGAGCCCGTCAATGATTTTTCCCACATCGGCTCCTTCAGATGGCCTGTTTATCTTCCGGAATATATCCGGTGAAACAGCGTCCAGGGAAGGCATAACCAGGTCCGCGCCGAGCAGGTCCTGCCGTACTTCAGCCGAATTTATCAACGAGCTGTTGGTAATTACACAGATTTTCTTTGAAGCCGATCTCTTTATTTCCTTTATTATATACCCCAGGGAGGCATTTAAGGTAGGCTCTCCCGAACCGGAAAATGTTATCCAGTCATAGTTAATATTTTCCCTGTTGAATTTCAGGAACTCATCTATGACCGCTTCCGGAGAAACGTAATCCTTCCTTTTCGTCACGCAGCTCGCAGTGTACGACAACTGGCAGTAAATGCAGTTGAATGAACATGTTTTTAAGGGAATAAGGTCAACGCCGAGTGATAATCCCAGCCTCCGCGATATGACCGGGCCGTATAAATATTTCATCTTTCACCGTCCCTGGTTTTCTTAAGTTGTTCAAGGATAATATCCATGCGGGATTTTTTCCTGTTTAATATGTTTCCCAGTTCGTCATTCGAATAATTATCAGCCAGAAAACTTTCTATATTAAACACATTTTTCCAGCAGCCTGCGATGCCGCCGCACGGCAATCCTTCTTCAGCCGTCCCGCAGTAGCGGAAAGTGATTTCATGCCCTAATTTTCTGCATCTCGGCAGCACTTTGGTATCATGCCTGGTGTCCATGGAAAAACCACTATTTCCTGTTGTTATACCTGAAGATTATGTCTCCGATCTTCACATTCAAATGTTTTGCAACTACCTTGCACTTGGCTTTAAGCATAAAAAATACGTCTTTGCCCTTAATATCTTCCAGCGCCTCATAATTACCCTGCCCTTTGCTTATTATCACATCGCTTTTCCTGATTATCTCCAGAAAATCGGCGGAGCACAGGCTTAGCACCGTGCCGGGCGCACAGGAGCCGCTCTCAACAACGCGGGCAATCCTGTCAATCCCGGCTATTAACGCATCTTCAACTGTGGCATCATTTATTATAGGCGCGGACCTGACAGCGTACGTAATCTCTTTATCCCCCAGTTCCTCGATAAGTATACGGTCAAAAAATGTTTCGGGAACGTTGTCCGCAAGATAAAGGACCGAACGCGATTTCGACAGTATATCCCTGAAAGCATCGTAATCAGAATACGCAAAATCCTGTGTCATCACTTTCTCGATATCTTTCTCAGCGTCAAATTCGCCCGCCACGCCAAAATCAACCACATTCCCAGCAATAGCGCACCTCACGGCGGCCAGAAGCCTGTCTTTGGATTTGGCAACTTTCCCTTTATACCTTTTATAGAACTCCGGGCCGCGGTCATTATAATAATCTTTTATTTTCTTATAAGGATCCTTTTTGCCCGTTATAAATTTTATTATTGAATGTATTTTCATCCCTGCTTCAGGCGGCGTCATATCCCTGTCCATATTTATTATCAGTTTAAGGCATTTCTGCAGGATTTCTTCCCTTTGCTTCCCGCTGGACAAAAGTATATTGCCGGCTTCGACAGCCTGTTTCACGAAACAGGGTATGCATTCAAGATAGCATTTCATTCTTTTTGCTTTCCTTTATCAGTTTTTTTAATTTGCTTGAGGCGAGTTTCCTGCTTAAGAAACTTGTCCTGTCGACAATCAGAACCCCGTCAAGATGGTCTATCTCATGCTGCAGAGCGCGCGCAAAAAGACCGCATGCAGTTATATGCACTTCCCTGCCTTCGTCATTTAACCCCTTTACATCGACTTCCCCGGCTCTTTCTATTTCAAATTCAATGCCGGGAAAACTAAGACAACCTTCGACACATGTTTCCTTTCCCTTCTTTTTCACTATTTCGGGATTAACCAGGGCAACCCCGCCATCCCCTATGTCTATAACTATTACTCTTGCCGATCTCCCGACCTGGGGCGCCGCAAGGCCGACTCCATTTCCTTCCCTCATTGTTCTAAACATATCCGCAATAAGCTTCCTGATATCTTCGGACCAAACTACTTTTTCCGCTTTTTTTCTTAATACTTCCGAGCCGTATTTAAAAATTTTCATGATATTATTTCCCGCCCCGCAAAGATCCGGGCCTGACAAAATGATTAACAGGGCCGCAGCCTTTGCCGGGATTATAGCCATTTTTGATGCCCTTTTCAACAAACCTCTTCGACATTCTTACGGATATCTCAATATTATAACCCTTAGCAAGACAGGCAGTTATAGCTGAAGACAAAGCGCAGCCGGTACCATGTGTGAATCCCTCGTCCTGCCTTTTTCCTCTGACGGTCACGCATCTTTTTCCTGAACACAGGACATCAAACGGGTCT
>JAFGBE010000003.1 GCA_016933315.1 Candidatus Auribacterota bacterium | reverse complement strand
TTTGTAATTTGGGCATTGTGCTTGCCAAGAGCGGCAAAAAAGTTCTTCTTGTCGATTCTGACCTGAGAAGGCCGAGATTACAGGAATTTTTCAATAAAAAAGGTATTTTCAAGAAAAAAGATATAAAAGGCCTGAGCGATTTCCTTGTCGCTCACGTACCGTTCGACGGACTGGTGCAGAAAACCGATATTGACAACCTTTATCTGGTTAATTGCGGTTTAAGCCCCTCAAATCCATCCGAGCTTTTGTCGGGAGCGCGTATTAAAGAATTCATCAGTGCGGCGGAAAGCAGTTTCGATATCGTATTGTTCGATTCTTCGCCTATGGCGGTTGTTACGGACGCGGTTATGCTTTCTAAGCTGGCAGGCCAGTTGATTATTGTTATCCAGGGCGGGAAAACTTCCCGGAAGGTCCTTCAGCGTATGGTTAAGACCCTGAAAGACGCCAAAGTCAATGTCCTGGGAATAATATTGAACAAGGTGTCCATTAAAAACGGGGAATCGGCGGGATATTACTATTATTCCCATTATTACAACAATTAGGACATTCTGCGCCGCATATTCTCCGTTTTCTCCCTCTAAAAATAGTCTTTGAGAAATCCTCTGTTTATATTAAAATTAGAGAAATATAATTGTATCGTTATTACTCACATTAAATTCATCTTTGCCGAGCACATCCTGGACAACTAAGTTGTTATCTTAAATGTTATCTAATACATGTATAAAAGGTTTACAATTTGAAAGACGGGTATACTCTATTAAAAAATAGCTTATTTATACTTGTTCTTCTGTCCTTCTCGATATTGTCCTGCCCTTTTTATGCCCCTGCTGAAGAGGTATTGCCCGAAACAAATGTCTTTTCCGATTTCCTGAAAAACAGCCGTGTCAGTGACGCCGAGGGTAAATATGCCGATTTTGAGTACGAAGCTTATGAAGCAGGAGAAGCTTCTTCTGTAGCATATCTGGTTGATTCCAAAGGCAGAATATTCAGGTCGCTGGGATGTTTTTTTGTTGTGCTTGCCGATGGCAAAGAACCGCCTCTGATGTTCGAAAACAGGGAGGATGTTCCCGACACCTGCGAGTTTTACTATAAAAAATCATTCGGCAAGGAAATCGATGTATCGCCTGCTGACGGAGAGTTTTATCTTGCTACGGATGCCCGCGACAGGGGAAGCGGCAAGAAGTATAAAGTTAAACACGGCCCTGTTTATGTTGCCGTCTCGGAAGACGAGGAACAGGAATTTATACTGCTTGACGCAGACAATATTGCGGACTTCTATGCAAAAGGCTGCCAATTTTTCAATTCTTCCGGAGAAATCATCTATTACAGGCAGATGATGGGTTACACTCCTTACGCGCTTCTTTCTTATATGAGGCAATTTGATTTTCCGGACATAGAGAGATATTTTTCCGAGAAAAAATCTGGATTCTCGGAATTTATAGCGGCGCCCGGAGGCAATAAGACTTTTGTATGCGCGGTGCCTTACGGGAACTCAGGCCCTGTTTTCAACAGCCGGGGTGACATAGGAAATATTGTTCCGGTTTTTACTTTCCCGCGCCGCGACAGCGAAACGGAACAGCACAGGTATTATTCGACCGACATCAAAGGCAACAGGTTTGAACTTGACAAGAGGGATCCGGGTATATTCAACTCCACGATTTATGAAAGAATTCATCAGGGAAAAAGCTTTTACTACAGGCTGGTAGAAGTCTATATGGTTGAGTTTGAATTCAATGCTGAGGGTGTGGCCCGCAAAATATGCATTTATCCCACATTAAAACAGGCTAAAAAAAGGCGCGCTGAGCTCAAATATAATTTTACGGATGAAGACGGCTGCCTTTCTTACGCATTCTGCGCGGAACCGGAAGCAACTTACATCAAACCGGATGCGGACATCGCCGATAATGGAATAGATTATATGTTCTTTCAAAAACCCTTTGAGGAATACCGTGAAATCTACATAGGGCTTGAACTCGGTTCGGATTCGCCCGTGGCGCTTGCAGAAAAAGGATTTTTTAAAAGGGAGAAAAAGATTATAACCCTTGCGGATGAAGATGAATGTTTCGAGCAAGGCTGGGTTTTTCTCGATAAAGAGGGTTTTATGCTGCGGTGCGATGAACCGGGTTTTATCGGCAGCGCCGTGAAAGCCATAGATGAGAAAGGGGACAGGTGGTCGATAAGACAGGTTTACCTCGCGGTGAAAAAAGGGGACGAATATATAGTCGCGCTTAACAGGCGGGATTTTCTCGATAAATTCGAGGGAACGGATTTCTTCGCGCTGAACCGGCAAGTACAGGCATTCCGGGAAATAAAACAGTTTGACGATACGAAAAAAGAGGAAAACAAACTGCTCAGGACCCAATTGCTCTTAAAGCAAATATGCGAGAAGGAAGGCATAGAATGTAAAATCGAAGGCGGGCTGTTCGCCATTACCAATGTTAAAAGGGGATTAGAAGCGGTCCTCAGGGAGAAACAGTCCAGGGCAGATTTGGTCCTTGCTGGACCGGGCGAGAGGCCTCTTGAACTGAAAGATATCCTTTCTGTAAGCGTCGTGAACGGAAAACAGGCCCAGGCCGCGTTTTTGGAATGGATGAAAAGCGTTGCGGAAATAGATGTGCAGAAGTCAGGCGATATAGATGTGATTTTTAAGTTCGGGCTTGATTTTGACCTGAAGCGAAACCCGGGTTTCAGCGAGATTTACGGCCTTGACCTGTTTTATAAATATGACCCGTCTAAGCCCGCCAGGATAAAGCAGGCCGAAATCGCGGCCGAAAGAGACAAATTGGCTTACAATAGATGGCAGATAAACCAGGCGCTGGAAGTATATGTCAATTACAGTGAATTCATTGCGAATAAGCGGAAAAAGGAGTTTTTCCGCAAAACGGCGGAAATGTTCCGCGGGCAGATTGCCGATTTGGAGGGACGGGGAAATATAGCATTCGAGAAGAGGCAAAGCCTTGAAGCCGCTCTTGAACTTGCCGAAACCCGGATTATAGCGTGCGAGATAAAAGAAAAGGAGATCAAGCGCGATTTCATCGCGACCGGTCTTGATATCGAAGGGGATTATGAAGTTGCGGAAAATCCCGTAACACCCAAGGAATTTATAGATATGCTGTCCGGGATTGAAATCCTTGATGAAAGCATACCTACCGAGATACTGGAGAAAAAACTGAATATCATATGGTCCGGCCACGTCGTCGATGAAGCGCTTGCGGGCCCATGGGTGTATGTGTTCGGCGTAAGTCTGGGCTGGCCCCAGCTTATAAAACCTATTATCTCAATAGACAGGAAGACTGACCTTGAGAATTTCGAAGTAACCGCCGAAATGGCGAGAACGGTAATGAGAAGGCAGCAGGTAGAGTACCTGGAAGCTTCGAAGAGATACCGCGAAGAAAAAGAACTTATAGAGGC
>JAFGBE010000057.1 GCA_016933315.1 Candidatus Auribacterota bacterium | reverse complement strand
TCTGATATTTGTATTCATAATCTTTCGAATTTATTTATAATAACCAGGTTACAATTTCCCTTTTATAATTGATTATACATCTAGTTTCAATTTTGTAAATCTCTTATTAAATCTTTTTTTATTTCATTTATATTTCCTGCTCCGAGAATTATCAAATAATCATTTTCCCTGAGTTCGGGTTTCAAAAAAGCCGGGATACGCCCCATATCCTGCACATAATCGCACTTAAGCCCTATCTTTCTGGCTTCTTTGAATATCAACGCCCCGTCGATCCCTTCAATAGGCTCTTCAAAAGCCGAATATACATCCGTAAAAACCGTATAATCGCTTTTTCCGAACGACAGGGCAAACTCTTTCCACATGTCCAGCGTCCTCGTATATCTGTGAGGCTGGAAAACCGCCAGAAGTCTTGAACCTGTGTTCTTTAAAGATGCCTTTAAAGCTTCCAGGGTAACGGCTATTTCAGTGGGGTGATGGCTGTAATCTTCAATAAGAGTTACCCCGTTATATTTCCCTATAAGCTCGAATCTTCTCTTCAGGCCCCGGAATGAGCGCAGGGCATTACTGGAATTTTCAAGGTCGACATCCATGTATTCCGCCGCCAGGCAGGCGGCAGCGGTGTTCTCAGCCATAACTTTGCCGGGCGACCATATTTCAAAACCGACTTTTCTGCCGGCGCGGCCGCAAAGTTTGAACCTGCTTGTCAGATTCCCGAATTCCAGATCCGAAATCACCATATTACAATCTTCGTATCCGAATGTTTTCCCGGGAATACCGCTTAAAACCTCTGAAGATATCATGTCATTCCTGTTGAAGACAGTGAGCTGTAACGCCTTTTCCGCAAACGCGCGATAATAATTGTGGAGATTTTTCCTCTCCCTGTAAAAGGACATGTGGTCATATTCAATATTCGTAATAACGCTTATATAAGGATTGTATTTTATAAAGCTTCCGTCACTTTCGTCGGCTTCCGCTATAAAAATATCGCCAGCTCCGCTGCGCCCGCTTCGAAAGGGATAATCTATCAATTCGCCTCCTATAGCGCAGGTCGGATGCCTGCCGTTTTCTTCCATAATAAGAGATAAAAGCGCCGTGGTCGTCGTTTTTCCGTGGCACCCCGAAACAAACACGCTTTTTTTGTTTTCCGATAATAAATTCAACAGGTCAGAGCGGTGAATGACAAGGATGTTTTTTTTCAAGGCAGCCTGCATCTCCGGATTTGTCCTCGATATTGCGCTGGAGTATACAATCAGGTCATTATCGGTTATGTTATCTGCGGAATGTCCTATGTTTATTTTGGCTCCTTTTCCCTTGAGCCGCCTTATGACGCTGCTGTCGTTTTTATCCGAACCGCTGACTTCTATCCCGGCAGACAGCAAAATTTCCGCCAGCGCGCTCATCCCCGCACCGCCTATGCCGACCATATGGACTTTTTTAAACTGTTTTTTTCCCGCCATTCATATCCTCTTCTATAATTTCAATAATCCTGCCCGCGCTGTCAGTCCTGTAAAACTTTTCCCAGGAGGCTCTCATTTTCCCGCGTAACCCGGCGTCATCCAGCATCCTGTCGAGCGCGTTCGCTATTTTGGGAGGAATAGCCTCGCCCTCATTAAGCCAGCAGGCGGCGCCGGTACCTGATACAAGTTCGGCATTGAGCTTCTGGTGGTCCTGGGCGGCATGAGGGAAAGGTATCAGCAAAGCCGGCAGCCTGTAATATGATATTTCGGCCAGCGCAAGAGCCCCGGCTCTTGATACGATAACATCGATTGCCGAGTAGAAGTTTTCAATATCGTCTATAAATTCCAATACCTTTGCATCTATGTTAAAGTCCCTGTATTTTTTTATTACGGCATCTGCGCATTTTCTGCCCGCGATGTGGATCACCTGGCTTTTATCCCTGTTTTTCATCAGGTTTAGCGCTTCGGGCATCACACCGTTTATTCCCGCCGCTCCCTGTGACCCTCCAATGATACCTATGCAGAAAGGCTTCCTGTTCATGCCGAAATATCTCAGGGCGGAATCTCTTGAAACCAATTTAAGATTCGTCCTCAGGGGATTCCCGGTATAAACCCATTTATCGCGCAATTTCATTTTTCCGGATACCGGCAGCCCGGTGAAAATTTTCCTGGCGAAGAGAGCGAATATCTTATTGGTTTTACCGGGTATGACATTCTGTTCAAGAAGGTAGACTTTTTTACCCGTCAACAGGCCGGCTGCAACACCCGGGATTGACACATATCCTCCCGACCCTATTATGAAATCCGGCTTCTCCCTTAAAATGATTTTCAGCGAGGATATCGTCCCGGCCAGAGTCCTGAGGATAAACCTGAAGAAATCCGCGATACCTTTCTCCGGAAACTGGCAACACGCGATATCATGAAAAGCAAAATCGTTTTTGGCGGCGAGATATTCTTCCAATTTCCCTTTTTTCCCGAGGAATAATATTTTTGAACCGGCGTGTTTCTCCCTCAGTCTCTGGGCAAGGGCAAGCGACGGAAAAACGTGTCCGCCGGTACCGCCGCCGCAAAATATAACCGTTAATGCTTTTTCCTTCATGGGAAAAAAGTCCTTCTTTTGAATAATGGCATTTGCACGGCAACAGTTTTTTCAGCTAAAAACAATACCTGTCCGTATTTCTGATACGAGGTGTTTCCTTATGGAATACCTTAAAAACATTTTTCAACAAGCTGAACGTCATTAACCTGATTCTCATAAACACACCTCCTTTTTTTATTTGTGTTTTCCGAATTTCACAATACGCCTGCTTTTGATTTTGCCTCTTATGTCCTTTTCCTGTTCTGTGGCAATATTAAACAGCATACCCGCAAAAGCCATACACACGACGAGGTTCGACCCCCCGTAACTTATCATGGGCAGAGGCAGTCCCGTGACAGGCATACATCCTGTGGCAACCCCGATATTTATTATCGCCTGGTAGCCCACGGTGAACACTATTCCCATGGCAAGTATGTGGCCAAAGAAATTTTTACACTTATGCGCGATATGTGAACCACTCAATATAAACGCTATAAAACAGATTATTACAAGCGCTCCTCCCAAAAAACCCATCTCTTCTCCGATTACAGAGAAAATGAAATCCGTATGAGATTCGGGAAGAAAACCCATTTTCTGAATGCTTTTTCCCAATCCATGTCCGGCCAGACCCCCGGAGCCGAGAGCAATAAACGATTGAATTAATTGCCATCCCGCGCCCCGGGAATCCGACCATGGGTCGAGGAAAATTAAAATTCTTTTAAACCTGTATGCTTTCATTTTAATAAGAACGACTATCATCGGAAGGGAAAGGACCACGCTGAGCAAAAGATACCTGAAAGAAATCCCGCTCACGACAAGCATTGAAAAGATAACTAAAGCTATAAGCACAGCTGTGCCGAAATCAGGGCCTCCGACAAGGGCGCAGGTCAATATTAAAACTAAAAAAGGAGGGATAAATCCTTTCCAGAATTCTTTGATCCTGTTTTGCTGTTTATCCAGCAGGTCTGCCATAAATATCAGGACAGTCAATTTTGCGATTTCCGAAGGCTGGATATTAATCGGGCCGAATGAAAGCCATTGCCTTGCCCCTCCGGCCACTCTGCCTATCCCGGGAATTAACACAAGAGAGAGCATCACGATCGTCCCGATAAACAGGAACCCCGATATTTTTCTCCAGAAATTGTAATTAACCAGGCTCATCGCAAAAAAGACAAAAACACCCACTGCGATCCACATAACCTGTTTTTTCAGATAATAATATTCGTCATCCCACTTCTTCTCTGCGGTGAGGGCGCTGGTGCTGTAAACCATGACCACGCACATACCGAGAAGCGCGGTAATAACAATAAATATCAATGTCTTGTCTATGCTCATTTTACGGGTATGATGATTTTCGTTCCGACCATCAACCTGGAAGCGTCGGTTATATTATTCGCCTGCATTAATTTTTCAATGCTTATCTTGTTTTCGCTCGATATTTTCCAGAGGGTCTCGCCCTTTTGAACCACATGGACGCCGGCGCTGCCGCTCAGGCCATTCAGCGCTACCAGTTTGTTTTCGGGGCTTTGCCCGCTCTCGCCTGCAACCGCGCCGCTGCCCAGATCCGGCAAAGAAGGTATAACAAGTTTCTGCCCTATCAATATCACGGAATCTTTCTGCAGGCCGTTCGCATTGCTTATATCAAGTATGCTCACACCGTATTTCTTCGATATTTTCGATAAAGAATCCCCTCTCTCTACAATATGTATTACTTTTCCGTTTTTCGCGGGCGCCGCACATTTTTTGACCATATCATAGTCTTCCTGCCCGATAACCTCGATAGAATCGTCTTTCAGGGACACGATATCGTCATCTGCGATTCTTATCGCCCCGTCATCCTTAAAGAATTCCGCTTCTGCTACTTCGATGCTTATGGGTCTTGAATCTTTATCGATAAGAGAAACGCCAGAATCGCTCTTGCAGCCTCCTATCAGGCCCCATACGCATATTATTGAAACTGTCCCGACCAAAGAATACCCCAGAAGATTTTTAAAGTTCATAAAGCCCCTCCTTTTTTCAACTTCATCACTTCCTCGCAAAATTTTTCTCCCCTCTCGGCATAGCCGGAAAACATATCGAAACTCGCGCAGCCCGGAGAAAGCAACACGGTATCGCCTTCCGACGCGGCTTCGGCAGCCTTTTTAACTGCGCGCGGCAGTGTTTTCACATTTTCCGCAGGGCATACATCCTTCAATTGCCCTTTTATGACCTGAGCGTCTTTCCCCATCAAAAAACACTTTTTCACTTTCTCTTTAATTGTCTTCCCTATTTCCGCAAAATTATCTTTCTTCCAGAGCCCGCCGGCAATCAATATCACTCCGCCGGAAACCGACTCTAAAGATGATTTTAAAGCGGCAACGTTTGTAGCTTTAGAATCATCGATATAATCAACTCCTGCTATTTCGGCCACAAATTCGTTCCTGTGCCTCAGGCCGGCAAATTTCGGGAGAACCGCTTCAACCAAACTGCCGTCCACTCCGCACAGCAGGCTTATCCCGGAAGCAAACATGATATTCTCAATATTGTGTTTTCCCTTCAACTTTAACGCTGAGAGTCTTATAACTGTCTCTCTCTTTTCTCCTGACAGCAGATGAATCCGACCATTTTTTTCGAAAATCGAATCCTTTGTTGAACCGTCTCCAACTCTTAAACATTTTGCACCTCCTTTAATAATGCTTTTTCCGATTTTTTTTTCATCTATTGACCTGAAAATCCTGTGGCCTGTCTTCTGCATCCCGAAAAGCCTTGCCTTAGCGGAATAATATTCTTTCTCGTTCTCATACCTGTCCAGATGATCCGGTTCCAGATTCAATATCGCAGCTACAAAAGGATTGAAATCGAATGTCCTTTCCAGCTGGAATGACGACACTTCAACTATCATGTATTCCCTGTCCTCTTTTTCAATTACCATCTGGGAAAGCGGCTTCCCCAGATTCCCCCCGGCATCGACATCCATCCCCGCGGAATCAAAAATCATTTTCAGCAATTCGCATGTCGTGGATTTGCCGTTGGTCCCGGTTATTGCTATGATTTTCGAACTACAAAAATGATTTGCGAATTCAATTTCCGAAATTACCCTGATGCCGGTTTTTTCTATTTCAGCGATTATTCCGCCATTTACCGGAATACCGGGGCTCGCAACGGCGAAATCACAATTAAAACAGTATTCAGGCGAATGTTTTGACAATTCGACCTTAATACCTTTTCCGTCCAGGGATTGTTTCCTGTTTAATATGGTTTCGTTCACGGCCAGCTCGGAAACAAAAACATCCGCGCCGTGTTCCTTTGCCAGAACGGCCGCGTAATAGCCGCTGACTCCCAAACCGAGAACTGATATCCTGTTTCCTCTTATTTTCATCAAATCACCTGAGTTTTAGCGTGCTCAACCCCAACAGGAGAAATATAATCGCGATAATCCAGAACCTTATTGTCACTTTTGTCTCTTTCCATCCTTTCATCTCGAAATGATGATGGATAGGAGTCATCAGAAGTATCCTCTTTTTCCTCGTTTTATATGAACCCACCTGCAGGATTACCGACAAAGCTTCTATAACGAAAACCCCTCCGATTATTATCAGGAGGAATTCCTTTTTGATAAGAACCGCGACGATTCCTATGGCTCCGCCCAATCCCAGAGAACCTGTATCGCCCATAAAAACCTCCGCCGGAGGGCAGTTATACCATAGAAAACCCATACCCGCGCCGGCTATTGCGGCGCAAAAGACAGTCAGCTCGCCGGTCCCGTTTATGAAAGGAGTGTGGAGATAATCGGCGAATTTAAAGTGGCCGGTTATATAACTCATTATCGCATAACCTATGGAAGCGATAATTATGCATCCTATAGCCAGCCCGTCCAGGCCATCGGTCAGATTAACCGCATTTGAAGAACCGGCTACCACAAGTACCATAAAAATGATGTAGAATATGCCGACATTCAAAACCAGCTTAATAAAGGGGAACGTGATAACCGTGAAATTATCCTTTGTCTGGGGCCAGAACATCAGGAAAACACCCAAAATCAAGCAAAGGAGGACCTGCAGCAGGAACTTAAAGTTGCTTTTCAATCCCTTTGAGCTGTTATAAGCAAGCTTCAGGTAATCGTCTATAAAACCGACTGCGGCAAGCCATAATGTAGCGAATAACGCGGTAATAACATAGACATTCAGAATATCGGCCCATAAAACAGTGGATATAAGGACGGATAATATTATAAGCACCCCTCCCATTGTCGGAGTGCCTTCTTTATCCTTGTGCAGGTCCCACAGATCCACACCGCCTTCCACCTTTCTTATGGGCTGGCCCACTTTCATATCTTTGAGCCGCCTGATTATAAGCGGCCCCAGGCACACCGCTATCAGAAACGATGTAACAGCCGCAAAAGAAGCCCTGAATGTGATATATTTAAAAACATTGAAACCGAAAAAATATTCCCGCAGCGGATAAAAAATATGGTAAAACATATCAGTAACTCTCCTTGCTCATCACACCCGATAGATTCAGATATCCAAAGATTTCCTCTACCCTGCTCATCCTTGACCCTTTTAAAAGCACTGCGTCTCCTTCCTTGATAATGCAGGCGAGAAATTCTCCCGCCGATCTGTTTGTGTCAAAAATATGGACGTTTTCCTTTTTCAAACCGGTTTTTATAGCAGATAACCCCGCTTCTGCGGCAATATCACCCACTGTCAGTATGGAAGTCACCCCTGCCTTAACGGCATAAGCCCCGGCTTCACGATGAAATATCCTTGCTCTTTCCCCGAGTTCCAGCATCTCTCCCATAACAAATATTTTCTTCCCTTTCGCATCAATTTCCCTGAGCGCATCCAGTGCCGCCGCGACAGAGTCAGGGTTGGCATTATATGTATCGTCTATCACAATGAACCCTTCGCCGGTCCTTAAAATATCCAACCTGCCCTTAACCGCCCGGACGCTTTCAAGTCCCTTTTTAACGGCGTCCAGCCCCGCTCCGGCGTTATATGCGGCGGCCGCGGCCGCCAGCGCATTAACCACATTATGTCTGCCGGAAAGGTTTAAACTGATTTCCCGCTCTTCATTACGGACTTTTAAAATAAATGTCGGTCTCGCACAACTATCGGTCTTTATATTAACCGCCGTCATATCAGAACCCGCTGAAATACCGAAAGAGAACAACACGCCTCGGATATTTTTAGGTGTCCTGCTCAACAGCCGGTCATCAGCGTTTAGAACCATGGTGCCTTCCTTTTTCAATCCCTCCGCAATTTCCAACTTGGCTTCGGCTATATCTCTTAAATCGGTAAAATTACCCGCATGGGCCCGCAAAACATTCAATACGACGGCTATATCAGGCTCAGCCAAGCGGGATAACAACCCTATCTCACCCCTGTGGTTCATACCCATTTCCACCACGGCAAATTCCGATTTTCCGTCAATCTTTAATAATGTCAGCGGAACGCCTATATGATTATTCATGTTGCTTTCGGTCTTTATAACGGCACCTTCTTCCGAAAGTATTGATGCAACCATCTCTTTTACGGTGGTTTTTCCGTTTGAACCGGTTATGCCGATGAGCTTTCCCCCGAATTTCTTCCGATTTGCTCTGGCAATATCCTGAAGCGCGGCACATGTGTTTTTAACCCTGATGATCCTGCCGCCGTCCTCCTCATCTTTTAGGCTGTCATGCGATATAATCGACGCTACAGCCCCTTTCCTCAACGCATCTCTCGCAAAAGCAGCGCCGTCGCGCCGGGCTCCCTTTAAGCCAACAAAGAGGTCTCCCGCAGAAACGGTCCTGGAATCGATAGAGACCCTTCTGACAACAACGTCTTCAGCGGCCCCTTTTATCTTCCGGCCGATAATGTCTCCCACTTCATCTAAAGAAAATTCAAACAATTTTCAGCTCCCTCGCTTTTTTTCTGATAATTTCAGCATCGTTGAAAGGGAAATACTGTCCTTTAATTTCCATCAGCGTCTCATGGCCTCTGCCGGCAATCAGAACGAAATCTTTTTTTCCCGCGTATTTCAGCGCTGCCTCAATGGCTTTTTCCCTGTTTTCCTCTACGTCGATCTTTTCGGTTTTCCCGATTCCGGACAAGATATCCTTAATAATCAGGTTTGTATCCTCCCACCTCGAGTTATCCGCGGTAAGGATTATCTTATCGGCGTATTTTTCGGCAATGGAACCCATCTTCGGCCTTTTTTCTTTGTCCCTGTTCCCGCCGCAGCCGAACACACATATCACTTTGCCCGATGACAATTCTTTCATCGAAATAAGCGCTTTCTCCAGGGCATCGGGAGTATGGGCATAATCAACAAATGTAACAATTGAAATATCTTTAACCCTTTCCAGTCTGCCGGATATATGGCTTAAGTGCCCCAGGCTCTTTGCCGCCTTGCCGGGGTCAATACCGAATTCGACGCCTGCCGCAAAAGAAGATATAAGGTTATAAGCATTATGACCCCCCACAAGGTCCGACTTTATCGGGCCTTTCCATTTCTTTCCTGCGGAAGCTTCAATCTCCAACCCGCCGAGACTGCTGCTTACCACCTTAAAGCTGAAATCCGCCTTCAAACCGTAAGATTTCGCCCCGGGAAACTCTTTTATGATAATCTTCCCGTACCTGTCATCATTGTTGGCAAGCATAAACCCGTCTGTTTTGGAGAATATCTTTTTTTTCTCCATAAAATAATTTTCCATGTCCCGGTGGTAATCAAGATGGTCGTGCCCCAGGTTTGTGAATATCGACCCGTAAAAACTCAGGTTTCCGGTCCTGTTCTGCTCCAATGCATGAGAAGAAACTTCCATCACGGCGACATCCGCGCCTTCCTTCACAAAATCATCGAACAGGGAAAGGATCTCAACACATCCGGGGGTAGTATTGTTCGACAGGAATATCTTATCTCCGACCCTGTGCTCTATAGTCCCTATAACGCCGCATTTAAACCCGTTTTCCCTTAATATTTTTTCTATCAAAAAAACCGTTGTTGTCTTCCCGTTGGTTCCCGTCACGCCTATTACTTTCATTTTCTTATCGGGCTGAGCGTAAACAAACGAGGCTATGTCCCACAGCCTATCCCTCAATCCGTCCACTTTAACATGAGGATGCGGGGGAACGACCCCGCTTTCCCTGTCGAGCACTATCAGGACAGAGCCTCTTTCAATCGCCTCATTTATATAATCCTCGCCGTTTTTGCTTTTGCCTTTCAATGCCAGAAAAACATGCCCCGCTTTGACTTTGCGGGAATCATCCGAAATGCCGGTAATCTCCGCATCTTCGTTACCCGTTTTAACATCAAGTCTTATTTCTTTTAAGAAATCGGCTATCTTCATCTTCTTAACTAACCTCTTCAGGCCTGTCTACCGGAACTTCATAATAACTCAACACCACTTCCATTATCTTCCTGAACACGGGAGCCGCGACCGTGCCGCCATAGTACTTCGGTTTTGGTTCATCTATAACAACCAGCACCGCGTAACTAGGCTCTGTCGCGGTGGCAAAGCCGATAAACGAAGAAAAGAATTTTTCATGGGAATACCTGCCGTTCTCGACTTTCTGGGCTGTTCCGGTTTTTCCCCCCACCGAATAACCTTTTATCCTGGCTTTAGGGGCGGTTCCCCCGGCTGAAATGACCGCGCACATGGCTTCGACAATATCACCGGATGCGGATTCGGATATTACTCTTGTAAATTTTTCTTTCCCGAATTCCTGCAGGACTTCCCCGTCGGGCGATTCAATACGGTCGATAATATAGGGTTTAAACAGTTTTCCGCCGTTAACGATCGAAGAAAAAGCTGTTATGAGCTGTATGGGCGTTACGGATATCCCCTGCCCCATCGGTATTCTTGCTATGGATACCTTTGACCATTGCCTTAACGGCCTTAATATACCGTTCACTTCGCCGGGGAGGCCTATCCCGGTAGTCTTTCCGAAACCGTACCTCTCCAGATATCCGCAGAAAGACTTTTCCCCCATCTTTATGGCGACTTTGGCAATCCCGATATTTGAAGACTTCTGTATAACCTCTTTAAAAGTCAGCATCCCGTAAGGATGCACATCATGGAGAACAAAACCTCCGTAGGGGAAATTCCCGTTTTCACAATCAAAAACATCGTTAAGCGAAGTAACTCCCTTGTCCAGGGCTGCCGCTCCGGTTAAAGCCTTGAATGTGGAGCCGGGCTCGAAAATATCCGTAATGCACCGGTTCCTCCTGTTTTCGGGCGGGAATTTCGAAGGATTGCCCGATAAATAACTCGGGTAATTCGCCATTGCGATTACGCTCCCCGTATTCACATCGACAACAATGGCGCAGCCTCCCACTGCATTGTTTTCCTCTACCCCTTCTTTCAGCGCCGATTCACAGACATGCTGTATATAACTGTCAATTGTGAGTACCAGGTTATTCCCGTTAACAGGCGGGACTTCTTCTCTTCTCTCGGAGATGATTTCATTGCCGTTGCCGTCTTTCCTGGAAGCTCTCCAGCCGGGCTTGCCTTTCAGCGTATCGTCCCAGACAAGCTCAAGACCTTCAAGCCCGTTATTATCTATGTCCAGGAAACCTATTACATTGGATAAAACTGAATCAAGCGGATAGCGGCGCTTCATCTCTTCTACAAAATACAGCCCGGCAATCTCCTGTTCTTTCACCAGACTTGCTTCCTCATTATTCAGCTTCCTCTTAATCCAGACAAAACGCCGGCTGCTGCTTAGTTTTTCTTTTACATCTTCGGCGTTCAAACCTAAAATTCCGGATAGTTTCTGCGACGCCGCGGATGGGTCTTTGACAAAAACCGGGTCGGCAAACAAAGACTGCGACTCGACGGACATTGCGAGGATTTTCCTGTTGCAGTCGAGGATAAAACCGCGGCGCGGTTCTATCCTTGAATTATTTTTCTGCTGTAGTTCAGCTTTCTGAAAGTATTTCTCGTGTTCCTGAACCTGGAGATAAAAAAGCCTTCCCAAAAGAAAAACCAAAGCCCCCACCATTAAAACAGAAAAAGTGAGCGACTTGTAAATATGTGATTTCTTTAACACTCCCCCGACCCTCGACTACAATTATAAAAATGAGAAAGAAACCTTACCTTAATTTGACTATCTGATTCTCCCTTACGGCAACCATCTGTAAATTATATTCCTTAATTGACTTATGGATGTTATACGGAGCTTTCAGCTGCGTGATCTCAAACTCCAGGCGGTTATTTTCCTTGATGATTTTCTTCATTCTGTCTTCCAGTTCCCGGATATTTTCCCCGGTCTGGACACATTGTATATTCTGCCAGACAAAAAAGAAGCCGTATGCGACAAGAATAGAAACGTATGAAATCATCCTCAGCATCATAGAATTCTGTGTGGTGTTAAGACGCAATCTCCTATTCCTGTTACGCGGCATCTTTACCTCCCTTATTTTTTATTTTCTCGATGACTCTTAATTTGGCGCTTCTTGACCTGGGATTATCCTTCACCTCTTCCTCTGTGGGTTTTATTAACTTAAAGACAAGAGCTTCTTCTTCTTTATCACACGTGCATATGGGCTGTCCGGGAGGACATACGCACTTTTTGGACAGATAAGCGAAATATTGTTTTACTATCCTGTCTTCAAGGGAATGGAAACTGATTGCGGCGATCCTTCCCCCTGTCTCCAGGCAGCGGAACGCTTGGCTCAGGCCCGCTTTCAGGCTTTCCAGCTCGTCATTCACATGTATTCTCAAAGCCTGGAAGATTTTTGTGGCGGGATGTATCCTGTTCCTTTTCAGACCTTTAATGCGTTCGATCAAAGCAATAAGGTCTTTTGTTGTTTTTAAGGGGGATTTTATTCTGCGGGCTATAACGGCTCTGGCTAGTGCCGGCGATCTCGGCTCTTCTCCGTATTCGGAAAAAACCCTGGATAATTCTTTCTCATCAGCGCTGTTCAGGAAATCCGCCGCTGTCTCTCCTGCTCTACTGTCAAAGCGCATATCCAATTCCGAATCGAACCTGAAACTGAAACCCCGGGAGGCGCTGTCAACCTGCATAGAAGACATTCCCAAATCAAATATAAATCCGTTTACCTGTCGTATTTTTAGCGAATTCAAAACGTCCCCCAGTGTTTCAAAACCAGCTTTTACTATGCTGAATCTTTCACGATAAGCGCTCATCCCGGCTTTTGCTGATTCTACAGCATCGGTGTCTTTGTCAAGCGCAATCACCCTGTTCCCCGTATTTGATTCAAGTATCGCTTTCGAATGACCGCCTGCTCCGAAAGTACAGTCAACAAAAACACCCTTCTGCTTACAATTCAAAGAACTTATAACTTCCCTGCACATGACAGGAACATGGCCCGAATTCCGGCTAAAATTAGCATCCTCTCCGTAAATTGTCATAAGCCGCAATCATAACCTTTACTCTTCTTGCTCAAAACTATCTGCGATTTTTTCCAAAAGCTCTTCTATCTTTATTTCTTTCTGCCTGTTCGACCACACATCTTTATCCCATATTTCAAAGTGGTTTCCCGTTCCTATTATCGCCACATCTTTTTTTATGGAAGCGCTGTCAAGAAGCTTTTGCGAGATATTTATCCTTCCCTGGCTGTCACAGTCGGCAAAGGATACCGTGGCGCCCAGCGCCCTGTTAATATCCCTGGATGAAGCTTTTGCCCATGAGGATTTCTGGAGGGGTTTCTTTACGTCCTTGTCAAATCCCTGCTCTGTAAAAACGGCAATACATCCGTCAGGCCATTTTAATATCACAAATCTCTCGATATACTTATTTTCAAGTATATTCCTGAATTTGGAAGGAATTATGATTCTTCCCTTTTCATCAACCGTATGAAAATATTCGCCCCAAAACATATTGACCCCACTTTACTCCACTTTGCTCCACTCTGGTATAAATTTACTACCGGAAGGGCAATATGTCAAGGATTTTTTTGAAAAAACAAGATATTTTTTCTCGTCATGAAATAGAAATATGAAGCTAAAAGTGGAGGGGTTTTAAAAAAGATAGCTGGAAAAAGCAAAAAAAATCCGACCGGTTCATAAGCTGAATTCTGTTACCCCCCTACAATATCTGGAAGTTGTGGAGCAATACGCATAAAAATACGGGGGGCGATAGTCATTCCTCTTGGCGTACAGTTACCTATACGCTCATGCGGCCAACCCGGCACAGGGCGAGCAACCCTAGTGTGCCCTATTCGGCCTTGCTCCGGATGGGGTTTACACTGCCTCCGGTGTCGCCACCGGAGCGGTGAGCTCTTACCTCGCCTTTTCACCCTTACCCCCTCTATATTTTCCCCGCCTGAGGAATCCCGGAGGATCTCCTGCTTTGAAAATAAGTATGGGGGCGGTATGTTTTCTGTTGCACTTTCCGTGGGCTTTCACACCCCCTGGGCTTTACCCAGCATCCCGCTCTTCGGAGTTCAGACTTTCCTCTCTCAGGATAAAAGAAAACATAAAATTTAACACGGATTGGTCCTTTTATCGCAGAGAGCGACTATCCGACCGGTCGGAAAAATCAAAAATATACTTAACAAAGAACCTTATATACGCATTATATCATAAAATCAGGATTCCCAGTAAAGAATCCTCTGGCAGCTCTCGCACGTAACTATCTCCATCTCAGACCTGAGTTTCATTATAGATTGGGGCGTCAGGCTCATAAAACATCCTCCGCAGGACCCGTTCCTGGAAGGCACAACAACGGCATCTTTCTTGTTATTGAGCAACCGGTAATACCTTGAAAGGATTTCCGGCCCCAGATTTTTCTCAATTTCAGATTTAAGGTCTTTCAGATCCCTTATTTCCTTTTCTATGTCCTGATTCTCTTTTTGCGCTTTTGTCTCGGCTTCTTCCAATTCCTTTTTCCTCTGGGCCGTCTTCTCTTTTAAATCTTTTGCCTGAGAACTGATTTCATCGCATTTTTCCATGTTTTCAAGCATCGTATCTTCAATAAGGCTTATCCTGGCTTTAAGATTGAGGATCTCGTCCTGTATGGCTTTATAAGTCTTATTATCCTTAACGCTGCCGGCCTGTGAATCCAATTTTGCTATTTTTTCATTATTCGACTCTACCTGGATTTCGCTGTTCTTTCTTTCAACCTGAAGTTTTTTATGAAGATTTTCCTTCTCTTTCAGCTCGTTTTCCGCATCTTTAAGCATATTCCTGGCTTTATTGACTATTTCAGGGTTCTCCTTCAGCCTGGATTCCAGAGCCATTATCTTTAAATCCTTTTCCTGGACTTTCAGGAGAATTTCAATTTCATTCAACATTTCGGATCTCCTTTTCAAAATAGCAGAGATTAATGCTAAAAGAAATCATACGGGGTGTCAAGCAAAGATATGCGCGAAAGGTTTCAGGAACTTGTCCGACTCAGGAGGAGAGCAATAGAAATTGGGCCGCAATCAAAAATCTTATTTTTATCTATTGTTCTAATGTTCGATTCTCGATTGTTCTGTCCCGCTCCGAGCAATTTGTAAAATTCCCGGGACTAAAATCCTTGGAATCTTTTCAGATTCTTAAGGGCCTTCGGCGGGACTGGTGGGCCTTGTAGGACTCGAACCTACGACACGCGGATTATGAGTCCGCTGCTCTAACCAACTGAGCTAAAGGCCCCGCAAAAAGAAACGAAATGAAATTTTATCAAATAAGAAACATGTGTCAATAATAAATAAAACCTATTTACTCGTTTTCCTCCGCTTCAAGGAAACCGTGGAGTTTCTTGGCTCTTATGGGATGTCTCATTTTTCTTATGGCTTTAGCTTCGATCTGGCGCACTCTTTCCCTGGTAACCCCGAATATTTTTCCCACTTCCTCCAGCGTCTTCGGAGAAGAATCCCCTATGCCGAACCTCAGCATCAGTACTCTCTCCTCTCTCTTCGTAAGTGTTTTAAGGACATCTTCTATCTGTTCCCTTAAGAGAGTATAGCCTGTAGCGTCGGAGGGCGATTCCGCGCCTTTATCTTCGATAAAATCCCCGAAGTGAGAATCTTCGCTATCCCCGATCGGTGTCTGAAGGGAAATAGGATGCTGCGATATTTTCAGGATGCCACGGACTTTTTCAACGCCCACTTTCATCTCTCTGGCTAATTCTTCCACGGTAGGCTCGCGCCCGTGCTCCTGCACCAGCTTCTTTGAAGACCTGACAAGTTTATTGATGGTCTCAATCATATGTACAGGTATCCTTATGGTCCTTGCCTGGTCGGCTATCGACCTTGTAATCGCCTGCCGGATCCACCATGTGGCATATGTTGAAAACTTATAACCCCTCTTATACTCAAATTTATCCACGGCTTTCATAAGTCCCATATTGCCTTCCTGTATCAAATCAAGAAAGGAAAGCCCCCTGTTCGTATATTTTTTCGCTATGCTTATAACAAGCCTCAGGTTGGCTTCAACCATCTCGCTTTTGGCATCATGAACCTTTATCAGCCATTTGCTTATTTCATCAGATAAATTTATGAAGTGGTCTATGGGTATGCCCACCGCGCCCTGAAGCCTCTTCATCTTCTTTCTCTCGTTGGAAACGCGTTTTTTGTTTTCCTTTGTTTTGCGCTCATGTTCGAGCTGCTTTATGACTCTCCTGACAGCCCTTATCTTATCGCATGTGGCTTCGATTTTTTCCCCTATTTCCTCAATCGTGCTCTGTTTAAAATAAAATTTCTGCAGGATATCCAGTAATTTTGCTTTCTGTCTTGATATTTTTTTCTTTGTTCTTTCTTTTTCTTTCTTCGAGACTTTCTTTTTCATCCTGGTTTCCATCTCCAGGATGTCCTTTTCGCATTTTTCAGCGTTCTTGCATGTCCTGTCTATTTTGCTCAAATATGCTTCGCGTTTGGCAACTTTTTTCTCTATTACGATCCTGTCAAACCTTTCTTTGCCCGCCTGCAGCCTTTTGGCGTACAGGACGAATTCCCTGCATACATTGGGAAACAGGAATATCATAGACCTGATATTTTCCTCAGCATGCTCAATCCTCTTGGATATCTCTATCTCCTGTTCTCTTGTCAGGAGCGGCACCTGGCCCATCTGCTTAAGGTACATTCTCACAGGATCATCAAGTATCTCAAGCCTGGAAAGCTTTCTCTCCTTCTCCTGTTCTTCTTCCCACGATGGCTCTTTGCTGCAAGCGTCGGGCGAATCTACAATCTCAATATCCATTCCCCTTAACAGGATCAATATAGAATCTATCTCATCCGAAGATATCGTCTCATCCGGCAAAGCGTTATTGATATCATCATAAGTGAGAAAACCCTTATCGTTGCTGATTTTAATCAATTCCCTGATTTTCTGGTTTCTTTCTTCTCTGTTCATCCTTTACTCCGATTTCTGAATTAATGAATTCATGCTCTTTTTAAGGTCCTGGATTAGCTTCAGAAGATTCTGGACTTTGTCCGATTCTCCCCTGCGTTCGGCTGCCTTTATCTGCAGCTGTATGTCAGAAATGCGTTTTTTGATGCTCTCCGACCTGATCCTGCGCAAACAATCTTTTGCCGCCCTTAATTTATCCATCGAATGGAATGAGCCCCTCATGAGTATGCCCGCCGCGGTTTTAATCAACTTCTCTCTGTTATCTCCTTTTATCCGGGAGCCCGCTAACTTTCTGCCTTTGCGATAATCTGAGACTATCTGTCCCGCCAGTTCCAGCTGTTCCCGGCTGCTGAACAGCCCGTTTATGTCGTTTTCCGCCAGAATTTTCGCGCATTCCAGGTCTTCAAGCGCGGTATAAAGAAGCATTTCTTCGGCGGAAACCATATCCGACTCTTCAAAAGCATCTTCATCCTCTGAATACTCATTCGGGAATTTCTGCATCTCTTCCCTGAAAAAATGTTCGTCTACCATAAGTTTCTCGGCAAATTTTTTAATATAGATATCCCTGCGTATGGCAGACGGGACTTTCTTGATAGCCTCTATAATGGATTTCGCGACCCTTACCCTGCCTTCATCTCTCGATATGTCATTCTCCCCGGTTAAAAGACCGTAATTGAAATCCAGTATATCAACAGCGCTGTCTAATCTTTCGCGAAGTTTTTCTTCCCCGTTTTTTCTTATAAAGCTGTCGGGGTCTTCCCCCGCTGGCAAAATCATCACTTTTACATACATATCATTAGACAGAAAAACCTCCAGGGCCCTCAGGGATGCCTTCTGTCCCGCTGTATCAGAATCATACGCCATTACGATGTTGTCGGTATAACGCTTTATTGTTTTTATCTGGTTCTCGGTAAAAGAAGTGCCAAGAGATGCGACAACATTCTTTACCCCCCTCGAAAAAAGGGAGAAAAAATCAAAATAACCCTCCACTATAACGGCGCTGTCTTCCTTCGCAATACAATCCCTTGAATGAAAAAGACCAAACAGGATATTGCCCTTGTTAAATATCGGCGATTCAGGAGAGTTCATATATTTAACGGAAGCATTATCCGTAACTCTTCCTCCGAAACCGGAAATTTTACCGGTAATATTTTCAATCGGAATCATAATCCTTTTGCGGAACCTGTCATAGTAGCCCTTCTGAGAGTCCCTCTTCACTATCAAACCAAGCGCGGCCATATCCTCCTGGGACAGGGGCCTTGTCTTTGCCCACCTCTGCAGGGCATCCCATGAATCCGGGGCATAACCTATCTTGAAAAGCCTGATCTGCTCATCGTCAATCCCCCTTTTATATAAATAGTCCCTCAGCGGTGCGGATGTCGGCTCTATCAATATCTGATGATAATATCTGCTTACTTCTTCGTTTAATTTATATAATCTTTCTTTTTCCCCGTCGGCTCCCTTATCGGAATCGATGACAACAGGGATATTTACCCTCTCTGCAAGCCTTTTGAGCGCCGAGAAGAAATCAACACTTTCATACTTCATTACAAAAGAAAAAACATCCCCTGATGCCTTGCAGCCGAAACAATGGAACAGCTGTTTTTCCCTGTTCACAAAGAAAGACGGCGTCTTTTCGCTGTGAAAAGGGCAGCGGGCTTTGTAATTCTTCCCCGCTTTTTTCAGGGGAATATATTCGCTGATCACCTCAACTATGTCATTCGCTTCGGCAACCTGTTCCTTTAAACTATCATTTAATATACGCGAAGACATAGTCCACCTATTATACCTGTCAAGCCTTTATCAATAATATAAACAGCCTTAAACGGCTGGTATTATTTTCTTTTGATTCTTACGAACCCCGAGCATTCGACGATATCGAATCCGGCTTTTGCAACAAGTTTATCCAGCAGCAGGTTTAAACCGATATTATCGCTTGAAATATGTCCGGCTACAAGCATATTGACATGGTGCTTTTCAGCTTCTTTTACATGTTCCTCGCTGAAATGCATGCCCACCAGGGTGCCTATTCCCGCATCGGCAAGTTTCTGTATTATTTCTTTTGAACCTTCCGTACCTCCGGTCATATCAACAAATACCCTGCCGGCGCGTTTCTTGGGGTTCCCGACAAATATCTTCGGGCCCGCGCCGTTTTTCTGCGCCTCTTTGTATTCGGGAATCTTATTCAATATATCCATCACACATTTAAGTGTCTGAGGCTTTTCCCTGTCGAATATTTTCTGAAGATAAGATACCACATGGTTATCCGCCGCAGTATGAATACACATAAAGGGTATTTTAAGCAGCCGCGCCGCATCCACAGCTCTCATATGGTTCACAGGCTGAAGCCTTCTCTCAACCTCTTTAATCCTTTTTTCCATCAGGCCTTCGGAAACATTGATAGGAATTCCCGCAATGCTGTTGACATCCGCATGTATTCCCATAACGTCGTACAGGGATGCCAGGGCCTTTCCTTCGGGATGATGGGATATGACCAAATCTATTTTTCTGCCCTTTTCCGAAAGCCGGTCCGCCAGGATAAGCTCCGGAACTTCAATGTCGATGCCGATCATCACCCTTTTAATCTCGGTCAGGGGATTCCCGTATAATATTCTTGTGTCAGAATAAGGATTCGAAAGCTTTTCCATATCGAATTGCTTTTTTTCCTCCGCAGATAATTCTTCGTATTCGGATTTTTTCCTGTTCAATGCTCCGATAATCCCTTTTTGCCCTCTGGGATCTTCTCTTTTCCCTTCGGCAACGGCCGTTTCGAAAATATCCTTAATTTTCATCTGTTTTATTCTCCTCTTCTGTCACAGAAATATCCGCCGAATATTTGTCTTTTAAATCACTTAAAAAAATGTCGCCCGAAAAATTTTTGGATTGGGGATAAACCATAGTGCAAACATCATATATCTGAGGCAAAAGCTTGTATATTGACCTGGCAAGTATGGAATCTCTCCCTGTCTGGACCAAATCTTTCGGTAATCCCGAAAAGATATACACCATTCCGCATATAAAAAGGATAAGGCCTATGACGATTACCCTTCTGAGACCTCCCAACAACGCGCCGCCTAAACGCTCAAAGAACGACATAAAACTCAGTTCCACCGCATTATGCACCGTTTTTTGAATGATAATGCTCAGCGAAACCACGGCCGCGGCAATTGCCGAAAAAGACAGCAACCCTGAAACGGGGTAGGATACGGGTAAAATTTCCTCAAGCTTCAGAGCCGCTATCCTGTAAAAGTGAAAAGACAACGCCGCCGCGGCTACGAAACCTATGATTGCGATTATCTCTCCCGACAGTCCTTTCCGCAGGCCTCTTGCGACCCCGTGAAAGATCAGCGCCATAATTATAAAATCAACCCAATTAAAATTCATATATATTTAGACAAACGTAAGTTACAGAAAAATAGAAAGTTTATCACATAAAAACGGTGTTGTCAAGTTTAAGCCACAGAAGCAAAAAAACCCCTCAATTGGGCATGCAGCTAGCCCTGAATATGCCGCTATCGTTAACCGAAACAAGTTTGACTTTGACTATCTTATTCGCCTGGTTTTCCTTTGTTTCAGTATTCAGGATCACTCTCAGGTAATTTTCGGTGAATCCCGACCACACATCCGATTTTCTATTTTCAACCAGCACCTCGGCTTCTTTCCCCTGCAACGCTTTCTTTAACCGAAGTGCGGACAAATCCGCTTCCATTTTTATTTTTCTCGCCCGCTTGTTTATCGTTTCCTGAGATACGCGGTTCTCCAGATTAAATGCCTTTGTCCCTTTTCTCGGGCTGAATGGGAATACATGCACCCTGATGAAACCAAGCATTTTAACCGCATTAAGCGTAGTGCCGAAATCGTCCTCTGTTTCTCCCGGATACCCCGCTATGATATCCGTTGATACTGTGGACCCGGTTAATGAATCCCTTATGTCATTTATATAATCCGTGTATTCGGCAAAAGAATATTTTCTGTTCATCGATTTCAACATCCTGTCAGAAGCCGACTGGAGCGGAATGTGAAAATGGGGGCAAAACGGTTTTCCTCTTTCAAATAACTTTACAACTCTATTCACTTCTTCCGAGGGCTCTATCGAACTTATCCTTATCCTGTCGATACCCGCAGTATTCGAGATTTTATCCAGCAAATCCGCGAGGCGCACCGAGCGGTCCCTGTACGCGCTGATATTTATGCCCGTAATTACTATTTCTTTGAAGCCTTTATCCGCAAACCGCGCTGCTTCTTCAATAATTTCCTTTGAAGGCCGGCTTCTCGGCAAGCCCCTGACAAAAGGGACAATACAATAACTGCAGAAATTACCGCATCCTTCCTGGACTTTTAAAAACGCTCTTGTCCTCGCGCGCCCCTTAGAATTACTGCCGTTACCTGCTCTCTCACATTTAAAAGCTGCCAGATATTCGGCGAGGGATTTTTTCTTCACTTTAACAAGGCCCTGCAGGTCTGCATGAAAATAGCGGGATGCGGCGGAACAACCTGTAAGGACAATCCTCGCGCCCGGATATTCCCTGGAATATTTTCGAAGACAGGCCTTTACCTTCGCATCGGAACTGTGTGTAACGGTACAGCCGTTAATTATAATGAAAAAAGGCCGGCTTAAAGTGTCGGGCCTGGCCTGCTCCTTATAACCCAGCCTTTCCAGGCTGCTCCTGATTTCCTGCGAGTCATATTGGTTTACTTTACATCCGAAAGTTTTAATAATATATGTTTTCATTCTTTAAAATAAAAATCCGCCAGCAATATACCCGCATAAACCGCAGCAGTTTCCGACCTGAGAACATTAACCCCGAGCCTGACGGGGCAAAAGCTTTTTTCCAGCAGTTTTTCTTTTTCCCCTGCCGAGAAACCGCCCTCGGGGCCTATCAGGCAAATTGAGCTGCCGGCGGTGCCCGGCAACCGGCCGCTCAGGTAATCCCCGGCCTCCGCATCCGCAAAATACTTATTCCGGAAACTATTCGAAACCTCAAGAAACTGTTCAAGCGTACTTATCTCATAAACGCTCATGCATGTATTTCTCTGGCATTGTTTTGCGGATTCGACCGCAATTTTGCCCCATTTTCCGGACTTCTTCCCCCTGTCTTCATCATCCTTAAAAAACGGTACCGATCTGGCGCATATCACGGGATAAAATCCGCCAACGCCTATTTCGGACAGTTTTTCCAGAGCAAATCTCATTCTCTTGTCCTTTATTAAACCAAGCGCTACCGCAAACACAGCTTCCTGTTTGCGTCCGGAAAAGTTTCTTTCAATTATCCTGCAGGCCACTTTCGTTTTTCCCGATATCTCTATCCTGGCCCTGGCAACACAACCTTTGCCGTCAAAAATTTCGATTTCCTTTCCTGGTTTTAGGCGCAGGACATTTATTATATGGTGAGATTGTGCCTTATCAAGTTCACACAGACCCCCTTCAGGAGAAAGGGCTTCGGAAAAGAATCTTCTTATTTCCATTTGTTGTTCTCTGAGGACTTAATAAAAGCGCTTTTGTCCGGAAAATTCGAAAGAGAAAGGTTCTCTTTCAATTCTTCAAACAATTTTTTCTGTTTTGAATTCATTCTGACCGGAGTTTCAATCAGGACTTTGACAAACATATCTCCGACGCCGTAACCGTGAAGGTTCCTGATTCCTTTGCCTTTTAACCTGAAAATTTTTCCGCTTTGCGTGCCCGACGGTATTTTTAGAGAGACTTTTCCCTCAAGCGTCGGAATGTCAATCTCACCGCCCAATGCGGCTGTCGAAATGTCAATCGGGGTTTTTAATATGACATCATCGCCGGTCCTCTCAAAAAGGTGATGTGGCTGTACCCTGATCCGCACATACAGGTCCCCTCTGGAACCTCCGTTCAGGCCCATAGACCCTTCATTCTCGCTTTTGAGACGAACGCCCGTATCCACACCCGCGGGTATTTTTACCTTGATGTTATGCGGTTTTTCGACCAGCCCGTTCCCGTTACACGCTTTACACGGCTTTTCCACCACCTGCCCCGACCCTCTGCACCTGTGACAAGTCGTCGTAACACTGAAGAACCCCTGCGAACTGCTTACCTGCCCCCTCCCGCCGCATTGAGGGCATTTTTTCTTTGAATAGCCTTTGGCGGCGCCTGTCCCGCCGCATTCCGCACAAGTATCAAGCCTCCTGAATTCTATCTCTTTCTGGGTCCCCGAAACCGCTTCATCAAAAGTTATCCCCAGTTCAAATTGAAGGCTTTCTCCTCTCTGCGCCGACCTGTGCTGCGCTCCTGAGGCGCCGTGAGCGCCAAAAAACGCGTCAAAAATACTCCCCGATCCGCCGGCAAAAAAATCAAAAATATCCCTGAACTCCGAACCATGCGCCTGGGCAAAATCAGACATGTCAAAACCGTGCCCGCCAAAAGCCCCTTTCATGCCGCTATGGCCGAACTGATCGTATCTTTTTTTCTTCTCCGGGTCGCTCAACACCTCATATGCTTCGGCCGCTTCTTTAAACTTCTGTTCCGCATCCTTGTCATTGGGATTTCTGTCGGGATGGAACTTAAGCGCCAGCTTCCTATAAGCCTTTTTTATTTCATCGAGGCTTGAGCTTTTGCTTATACCCAGGACTTCGTAATAATCTCTTTTTTCCATTTTTCGCTATTCTTTTCTCTATTCCGGTTTATTTTCTGATGCCGTTGTCGGGTTATGAGCCCTCTTTGACACCTTTACCATTGCGGGACGGACAACCTTATCGAACAGGATATACCCCGGCAGATTCTCTTCCACAACTAAATCCTCTTCGGCGTCCTGCTTTTCTACCACACCTATCGCATGGTGATAATGGGGGTTGAATTTCTCCCCGACAGACTTTATCCTTTTTAAACCCGCCTTCTCCAGCAAATTTTCCAGCTGCTTCAATATAAGTTCAATCCCGTCGTGCAAAGAGCTTATGTTTTCGGCGGGCGCGGCAAGCGCACGTTCAAAATTATCGACAATAGGCAAAATCTCGAGCAGAAGATCTTCGTTGGCAAGTTTTATTATCTGGGCTTTGTGCCTGTCATTCCTCTTCCTGAAATTATCAAATTCCGCCGCCTTTTTAAAATACAGCTCCTCGAACTTTTCACAGGCTTTCAGTTTTTCTGCTAATTCACCGACCTGCTTGCTCAAATCCAGCACTTCACCCCCGTCCTGCTGACCGGCCTCGCCTTTTTCCCCGGCGTGTTCTGCTCTGTCCTTACTTCTGCCATCTTGCTTCATACAAACCTCTCCCGATTTGATTAATTACCCGCAAATAAAAAAACAGGCTTAGTATATTAATTCAGCCTGTCGAAAAAAACAAGTAACTTTTTTAATCTTTCGCTTTTTAAAGGCACGCAGGATATGGCATCTATTTCTTAATATACTTTACCAGCTTAAGCGTGTTAACTCCGTCCGGAGATCTCTCATAGCTGACTTCATCCATGAAGTTCTTGATTATATACAGCCCCAGGCCGTGTATCTGCATCTCTTTGAAATGAGCCGTTATGTCAGGGAGCTTATAGCTCCCAAAATCGAACTCTTTGCCCTTATCGGAAATATTGATTATTATCCTTTTGGGATTGATATTGACCCTTATCTCTATAGCCTCATCTTTGCCGCCCTTAAATGATATTTTTTCTTCTGACGTATAGGCGTATTGGATTACATTCGTGCATGCTTCATCAACAGCCAGTTCTATTTTTGCGATATCTTCCTGAGAATAATCCATTCTTTCAGCCAGCTCGGTAATAACTTTCCTCACAAGGCCGAGGAAAAACTTGTTAGAAGGTATTTTTAAATAGATTAAACCATCTGAAGTCTTCATCATTTTCACCCTGCTTTCGAAACAAATGAGTTCAATGCCGTCTTTTCATCCCAGAACACTTTGATAAACTTGGAAAGACCCAAAACATCTATAATGCTTCCTATCTTCGGGGTCGGCTTAAGTATAATGAGATCCCCATTATTCTGCCTGGCGATTTTGGCAAATCCCATCAGGGCGCCCAGCCCCGCGCTGCTGATATAATCAAGTTTTCCGAAATCCAGAATAATATTCCTGCCGCTCTTCTCAAATATATCCCTGACTTTGATTTCAAAATCAGGGAACGAATAGGCATCAAGGGCACCGGTAATCCTCACAATATGAATAGGTTCTTCAAAATCGATTTTCTCGATTGTTATTTCACAAGCCGGCATAAAAAAATCCTCCTATACCTTTTTCAACACCAGGAGTGTAATATCGTCGTGTTGTTCCACTCCGCCCGTAAAGCGCGCAATCCTATCCTCTATATTTTTAGCGATATTCCCCGCATTTTCGGCGGAAGAGACCATAACTGAATCTATAAGATTTTCCCTGCTGAATTCGCGCCTCTGCATATCCATCGCTTCTGTGATACCATCCGTATATAAAACGATTATATCATCTTTCAAGAGATTAATCGATGTTTCTTCGAGATTTTTATCAAAGATATCGCCCTCATCTATGCCTATGACTATGCCGTTTCCCTTGATAAGCTTGTGTTTCCTGCCCTGATCATGAATGAGCAATATCGGCTCATGGCCGGCCCTTGAAGCCACAATACTGTGATTCCTGGTGTTCAGTATCAGGTATAATACCGATATAAACATGTCTTTCTTCATATCGCTGTACATAATCCTGTTAATCTCGGAGAGCACCGACTTCGGGGATTTATTGCCCCTGGCGATAATATTCAGCATACCTCTGAAAGTCGCCATTACAATGGCCGCCGAAATACCTTTACCGGAAACATCGGCAATAACTATCCCTAAATGGTCATCATCCACATTTATAAAATCATAATAGTCCCCGCCAAGCTCCAAAGCCGCCTTGCTGTACGCAGCTACTTGATAACCGGAAATATCGGGGCACCTTTCAGGTATTAAAAGCTGCTGGATGTCTTTCGCAATTTCAAGGTCCCTGTCTATCCTGTTCTTCTCGGCCAGAGCATGATAAAACCGTGCATTGTTTATCGAAACCGAAGCCTGGTCGGCAAGAGAATTGAAAAGCGACAGGTCTGTGGATGTAAACCTTCCGGACCATTTATTAACTATAGCCATCACGCCTATAACTTCATTTTTAATTTTGAGGGGGACGGCCATCATGGTCCTTATCCTGAGGATATCCGATTTAAGCTTCGGCACCCTGTCATCCTTATCGCCGTCTTCCACGAGTATCGGCACTTCTTTTTTTGCGGCTTCCCCGATAACACTGTGCCCGTACTCTATTTTTTCTTTCTTCAGTATATCTTCAAGGTATCTGGTCTTCGTAGAGACTTTATCGGCCACCAGTCCTATATTATCCGTCATGGGGGGAAAGATACCTTCCACAATTTTAGCGACCAGGTATTTTCTCTGGGGATCGGAAAGGAAAATGGCACCTGCGCTGGCGCCCACAAGATTGATCGAACAATTTATTATCTTTTTCAGGAGATCATCAAGTTCCATGCCTTCACTAAAAGCTTCCCCTATATCCTGGAGAAAGCAGACAACGACTTCCTTTTCCTGGACCAGGGCATTTTTCTCTTTCTCAAGCAGAAAATGCCGCCTCTTCAGCCGGATATAAATAAAAAGCAAAATTAAGGCCGCCAGCATCCAGAATAATTGGGAGATATTCAAGTTCAATCTTTCTCTTTATGGATTGATTCTTTAAGCGAATCCACGACTTTTTTAAATTTTTCCTTATTCTTTTTGTCCAGGCTCGAGAGCATTTCATGGCTTTCAAGCATATGCTTCGCTATTCCCGGGGTTTTGCCCTGCATAAGCAAAAGCTCCTTAAAATCGGCCTGTTCTGCCGATTCATCCGGCGTTTTTTGTGAGATAAGCTCAAGCAATCCAAGGGTTGATAATAATTCTCTGGTCGGATTAGTTATATTGGAAAAATATATATTTTTGCCTTTTTTGCCTTTAAGCGCGAAATTCAGACCGGCAATCATCCCCATAAAAGTGCTGTCCATGCTGATGCATTCTTTTAAATCTATAAAGCACTCGTCCGCTTCTTTTTCAAGTTTTTCAAGGACATAATCTTTGAGATCCTTGCTGCTCTTAAAAGAACCCCGGCCTAAAATCTTTACTATCAGCTGCTTTCCGATAATCGCTGTCTTAAATTTATCCAAGCATCACCTATTAATACACCATTACAAAATGGGTTGCAGCACCTGAAGCAAATACGCAAATTTAATAGTAATTCTATAAATCATTACCACTCATAGTCAATATAAAAATCATTCGGTTGCGTTCTCCGCGTACAAGAAAATTATCGATACGCAAACAAGAATGAACCCCAGCAGCACCATCTTCAGATAAATATTCTCTATATCAAAAGCAGAACCGGAAAACAGGCCTGCAACCGAAACAAGGGGCCTGACAAGAATGCCGCAGATACCAAGCATTTTGACACCCAGCGACGAACACACGGCTGCCAGCAAAGAAATAAAAGAGGTATTTATGATCAGCGTAGACAAAAAAACAACAGGGATATTCACAAGAGGTGTCAGGAGGTTGAATGTGTCGAAGCGGAATAAGACCACCGGGCTTGTAAACAGCCATATCACAAACGAGAGTTTAAAATATTCGGACAGGATTCCGGCAAACCTGCGCCCTGCCGCCCTGAGCTTGTAGGCAAAACCGGGTATTAATCCCATTTTAACCCGCTTTCTGCGAAGCATCAGGTATCTGGAATAAAAGATTATCGCCGACATCGCGGCAAAAGACAGCTGGAAGGAAGGCTCGAACAGGGA
>JAFGBE010000056.1 GCA_016933315.1 Candidatus Auribacterota bacterium | reverse complement strand
CTTGCCGAGGCGGCTTCTTTCATCAACCGGGAAAGAGCATCGCCGACCGCGGGGTTATATTTTTTCTTCAGAAGCGGGATGAGTTCCAGCCGGATCCTGTTCCTGATTATGCTCCTGTCGCGGTTACTCTTATCAACGCGGAACTTTATTTTTTTGGCTTTAAGGTATTTGAGGATATCCGATTTTGCGGTATCGGCCAGGGGCCTGACGATTCTTACGCCGCCGGAAAATGATTCCTTCTTTATGGAGCCCAAACCGTCAACCGAGGTCCCTTTTATTATCCTCATAAGTCCGGTTTCCACAACATCGTCCAGGTTGTGCCCCAGGACAAGCGTGGACGAATTGAAATGCCTGCACGAACGCGTGAAAAAACCGTACCGCGCTATCCTTGCGGCTTCTTCCAGCCCGACAGACAGCTTCTTCCTTAATGCCGCCACATCCTTTCTTTCAGCGTAAAACGGCATGCCGCGCGCGGCGGCAAAAACTTCCGCGAATTTTTCATCCTTATCGCTTTCCGCGCCTCTCAGCTTATGGTTGAGGTGGGCTATGCATATTTTCAATTTCCTGTTTCCGGATATTGCGCTGAGGCACTCCGCGAGAAAGACAGAATCCGGTCCGGAAGAGAACCCTATTACGACCTTTTCTCCGGGCTTAAAGTATTTACCGATATCAGAAACAAATTTTTTTCCCATAGAATAAAATTTTTATAGTTTCGCGGAAAAAAAAGCCCCGATAGATATCGGGGCTTTTTCGGTTATATAAAAAACTGAATTATCTTCCACGCGCCATTTTTGCTCTTGAAATATTCCCTTTTTTGTCGAGGAAATAAAGATATCCTTTTTCCTTCTTGACGCCGACCTTCGCAACTTTCTCTGGCGCTGCTTTTTTACCTTTTCTCTTGCCGCCGCGCGCCATTTTGGCTCTCGAAACATCTCCCTTTTTGTCAATAAAGTAAAGATATCCCTTTGTCTTCTTTACTCCTACCTTTGCCACTACTTGAGCCATAATAACCTCCTTCTATTAAAGGTTTATTTATTAATCTATCTTATCACCCGCGTTATATATGTCAAGCAAAAACCTTTATTTTTTGCGTCGGTGCAAGGACGGTAAAATCCCGGGGTTTTTATTCTCGGCAATTCACATCCCGCAGCCGATGAAATTAAATGGATTGACACGTGGAATAGCGGATTATATAATACCCTCTGCAAAACAGACGCGGGGTGGAGCAGCCAGGTAGCTCGTCGGGCTCATAACCCGGAGGTCGCAGGTTCAAATCCTGCCCCCGCTACCATAAACCAGCGAAAGCTGGTTTTTTAGTTTAAATTATAGTTGAAGAAACCAGGGCTTTTTATTATATTATCGTTTCATCCGAAAATTCGGTGCCGGAGTAGCTCAGGTGGTTAGAGCAGCGGAATCATAATCCGCGTGTCGGGGGTTCGAGTCCCTCCTCCGGTACCACCGAACCACGTAGGGTTCGGTGGACGTAAGATGTGAAAAGAACGAAACACGTCCGCTCCGCTGGGACGATATAAGTTGCGATGAATTCATTAGCCCTTTTCCCTGCGTCCTTCGTCCTTCATTTATACGTCCCTCGTTAAAACTCATTCCCTGCCGGATCCCTCTTTTACCTGCATCTTAACGTCAATCAAATCCCTGTGCGAGACTTTCAGGAGGCCGGCGATTTTGTGGATAAGCTGGTCTTCATATTTATCAAGGCGGCGGTCGGCGAATATTATCTTCCAGAGGTCCTTCAGGACTGCCAGTTTTTCATCATAAGAAAAATTTTTGTCTATTACTTTCGTGAACTCATATAAATCGACGCTGTCTTCCCTTTTCCCCTGCGCTTCCTCCAGCAGAGCATTTATCCCGGTTTTGTCGAGCCCGAAATCCTTTTCCAGTATACCCGAAATAACTTTTCTCTCAGATTCGTCAATGCGCCCGTCCGTAGCCGCCGCCTCTATAAAAAGGACACAGGAGGCAAGCCTTATTTTTCCGGCCGTATTTCCAGTCGTATTTTCTTCCGGTTTTGCAAACAGGCTTTTCAGGTTGTCAATAAACGCGTTTTTCAATGAAGCTTCACTCCTTCCACGGGAAAAATGTTTCCTTCAGTGTCCTTTCCTGTTTCCTGGGAATATCCGAAAATCCGTATTTATAGGAAAGCTCCCTGATTGCGCTGCTTATCACCGCCGCGCTCAAACCCGGCGTCACAAGAACAATCCCGCCGCCGGTAACTACTCCTATAATAAAAAGTATCATAATAAAAACCAGCAGCATAACCGAGAATGCGGGATGGCATATCCCCAGCGTCACTGCTCCCTTGAGAACAGCTGCCGGATTTTTTATCCTGAAGCAGAGAGGGAAAACATACAATGCCGCGATCATATTTATTATAAAGATGCATCCCATAAAGGCGGCTATCACTTTTCCCGGCAACCCAAACCTAAAACCGTAAAACAGGAACCCGCTAAGCGCCAGGAAACTGATAAACGCCAGTATTAGAAAAGCAAGGTTGGAAGGCAGGAAATACTTTTTAAACGCGCCGAAAAAATCCTTCACCCTGACGCTTTCCCCGAAACTTATCCTGTCCGACATATAGATAAGCGCCGCCGTGGCAGCCGGAATCGGGATAATGAATAAGCAAAGCGCAAACCAGATCAGGCTTAAGACAAGGAATAAACCGAGGTTATCAAAAAAGAGCCAGAAGCCCTTCGAACAGACATCAAGAAAACTTAACCTTACAAGTAGAGATGGCCCTTTGATATTCTCTGACATCAGCCTTTAATCGCTCCAAGCTGAATTCCTTCGATAAAGAACCTCTGGTTGAAAAGGAACACCAGTATCACCGGCATCAATACGATAAGGGACGCGGCCATCAGAAGCGTGTACTGTGTGTTATAGACCCCCTGGAAAGAGGCAAGCAGGACCGGAAGCGTTTTCATCTGGTCGCTGGAACAGACTATCAAGGGCCACATGAAATCGCGCCACACAGCCATGAATGTAAACGTTACAAGCGTGGCAAGCGCGGGCTTTGAAAGAGGCAGTATTATCCTTATATATATGCCGAACAGGCTGCATCCGTCTATCTTGGCGGCATCTTCAAGGTCAACGGGTATGCTCATAAAAAACTGCCGCAGCATGAATGTTCCGTAAGCGCTGCAAAGCCCCGGGACTATCAGCGCAAAATAGGAATCCAGCCCTATGGGACGGCCTATATAGTGCCCCAATATCTCAAACTTGCTGTCCCAGAATTCGGTCAGGATCTGCACATCGGGCGAGCCCCCGAAAAGCTGGTAGAAAAAAGTGCCTATCTTGGCGCTTACCAGGTTCAGCATATCGGGAGCAAGCTTCATAATGATAAAAACAGGTATCATAGTAACCGCTCCGGGAATCATCATAGTGGCAAGATAGAGCAAAAATATCTTATCCCTGCCGGGGAAATGAAGCCTCGCAAAAGCGTAAGCCGCCATGGAACTCGTGAATGCCTGCCCGAAGGTCACACACAGGGCGACTATAATACTGTTTATATACGCTCTGCCGAACGGCAGGGCTTTCCACGCCTTGGGATAATTATCCCACCTGAAAACCGGTTTCCATTCTTCTTTAAGTTTGCCGGCGGGTATCCAGCATTTTTCATCCAGCAGAGGGGTTTCTTCATCGGTGATTTTCACGAAAAGCTTGACCTTCAGCACTTCACAGGGAACTTTAACATTGAGCCCCGCGGGAATCCTGTCTCCCCTTTCTATAAGCCCCAGGCTTTTCATTATTTCGCCGGCGGAAACCGCGGGCTTCTTTTTCCAGGGGGTAAGCCAGTTGGGCACATAATTCGACACCAGGGAACTGTCGATGTCGACTTCCCTTCCTTCATATTCGCCGCTGAGTATTTTTACCGCCGATATTCTTTTTATAATCTTTATATTAAGCGCCATCTCCGCCGAGTCGGGGGCTTTCGCCGCGAGAGCCTGGATATCCTCCAGGCCTTCGGCAATATTTTTATCTTTCCTGTATTCAATAACCGAGTCAACCAGCGCCTTATCATAAGACGTAAAATAATTTGTCTCGGAAGGTATCCACGTCGGGGGGAAAGAAAAGACTTCCCCTTCATCCTTCAATGAAGTCGAAACCATCCAGAAGAAAGGAAGCAGCATGGTAATGCCTATGAAAGAAAGCATGCCATAGTAAAAAAACCTTTTCAGAAGGCCCATTTCCTTAAGCGAGCTCACGAATTTTGCTTTCGCTTTTTGCTTAACCATCAGTAATGAACCACCTTTCCTCCGAATTTCCAGTTAAACAGCGTGACAACGAAAACAAGCGCGAAAAGCACCCATGCGATAGACGCTGCGTACCCCATTTTAAACCACGCGTAAGCGTTGTTATAAATATAGTAACTCAATGTCGTCGTCGACCCGGCAGGGCCGCCCCCGGTCATGATATAAGCCGCGTCGAATCCTCCCTGGAATCCCCCTATGACGCTCATCACAAAAATAAAGAAAGTCGTTGGAGAAAGCATCGGCCACGTCACCGACCAGAATTTCTGCCAGCCGTTGGCCCCGTCTATATCCGCGGCCTCATAAAGGTCAAGAGGTATCCCCTGCAGGCCCGCAAGATAAAGTATCATATTATACCCGCCCACGCCGGTCCATATACTCATCAGCATCAATGACGGTTTTGACCACGCCGTGCTGGTGAGCCATTCCACTTTGGGTATCCCGATGTAACTCAAAAGCGTGTTCAGCAGGCCAAGGTCCGTGTTATATATCCATCTCCACAAAACATACAGCGCAACGCCGGCGCAGATGGAAGGCAGGAAATAAACGGCCCTGAAAAACACTATCCCCTTCAGTTTTTTGTTCATTAAAAGAGCCAGCCCCAGCGATGCGAACATACCTATGGGGATGGCCAGCATCATAAACAGTGTGTTGCCCAGAAACTGCCAGAAATAAGGGTCATTGGCTTCCCATATATCGTTCGAAAAACCCCACACGGGAAAAAGGTTCAGAAGTATTACGGCTGCCGGAAGAAACGACAGGAATACATCGGAAGATTTTTCAAACCTGAAATCGCAGGCGCGAAAATACGCGCCTATGAAAGAAAGAAGCATAGCTATAAAAAGAAACAGTATCGAAAGCCCGAGGAAAGTTCCGGCGCGCACAATCATGTCCGCCCCGATAAAATAGCAGTTGTAAGTGCTGCCCGGGATGATTCCCAGCATAGACATCCATCTGACAAAAAGGCCAGCGGAAAACAGAATCAATACCACCGGAATCAAATTAAATGTCCCTCTGAAAAAATATTTGCCGGTCGCCTGGCGGCAGTATTGCATCTGCTGGAGGAAGAATCTCAGCACGAGCAGCGCGGACGCTATAAACATCATACAGCAGAAAATAACATCCATTTCGAGCGTCCAGGGGAACTGCAACCCGCTCTCGCCGATTTCCCGCACATGGAAAAGCATAAGCTTGTTAAAATTCTTGAACATGACAAACTTCATGGGTTTTATTATGTCCCAGTCGACAAAACCCAGATAAAAGGAAAACAGCACAGGGAAAAAAGTAAAACAGAAGAAACCGAGGAAATTCGGCAGGATAAAAAGATACCCGCTTACGGACTCCCTGATCCTAAACTTTTTTTTCTTTCGCATAAAAATCCGCCGAAATCATTCGTCTTCGAATTTATAGATTATCTCATCCGCCCGCTTGAGCCCGAGCTCATCCCTTGCAATCTTCTCGAGGTAAACAGGATCGTTTTCAAGGGCGTCTTTTTCCTGTTTCAGCTTAAGGTTTTTGTCCTCGAGAGCCTCAACCGCTTCTTCCAGTCCTTTTTCCTGTTTTATTAAAGAACCTCTTCCTATCCATTTAGGCACTAAAAGAATTACCGCTAATAATACAATAACAATAAATACTATCGAAATCAATATACTTCTGAGGCGGAGAAGCAAATCCTGCCTCTTCATATCGTTCCCCCGTAACATGCCCCATCGCCAAGCTGTTCTTCTATTCTGAGCAGCTGGTTATACTTGCATATCCTGTCTGTCCTGCATGCCGAACCCGTCTTTATCTGGCCGCAATTCGTCCCGACAGCGATATCGGCTATTGTGGAATCTTCGGTCTCTCCGGAACGATGGCTTACCACTGCCGTGTAGCCGGCCCTCTTGGCCATCTCTATGGCGTCGAGAGTTTCGGAAATAGTGCCTATCTGGTTGACTTTTATCAGTATTGAATTGGCGATGTCTTTATCTATGCCTTCCTGAAGCCGCTTTGTGTTCGTTACAAACAGGTCGTCTCCCACAAGCTGCATTTTGCTTCCCAGCTGTTCCGTCAAAAGTTTCCAGCCTTTCCAGTCATCCTCCGCCATCCCGTCTTCAAGAGATATTATCATCGGATACTTCTTAACAAGCCCGACCCAGAAAGAGACCATTTCCTCGGAGGAAATTATTTTCCCCGTTGATTTCCAGAATTTATAACCCTTTTTGCCCTCTTCAGCCGCATGGTTCCACAACTCGGACGCCGCGGGGTCAAGCGCGATGAAGATATCTTTGCCCGCCTTGTATCCCGACTTGTCAACCGCTTCCAGAATAACTTCAATCGCTTCCTCGTTATTTTTCAGGGAAGGAGCAAATCCTCCTTCGTCGCCGACAGCCGTGGCATACCCCTTTTTCTTCAAAACGCCTTTCAGCACATGGAAAACTTCGGCGCCCATCCTGAGGGCTTCCCTGAAGCAACATGCCCCTTTGGGCATAATCATGAATTCCTGGAGATCCACAGGCGCATCCGAATGCGCGCCGCCGTTAAGGATGTTCATCATCGGGACAGGAAGCGTTTTCGCGCCGACCCCTCCTATATACTGGTAAAGCGGCAACCCCGAAATCGCCGCGGCCGCTTTAAGTCCGGCCATGGAAACACCGAGCACGGCATTGGCTCCGAGTTTGGATTTATTTTCCGTGCCGTCAAGCTCCAGCAGCCTTCTGTCCAGGGAAACCTGGTCGGTCGCATCCATCCCGACAACCGCGGGAGCGATCACTTCATTAACGTTCTTTACGGCTTTTGACACACCTTTGCCGGAATACCTTTTTTTATCCCCGTCTCTCAGCTCCACCGCCTCGTGTTCCCCGGTGGATGCGCCTGAAGGCACTTCCGCTCGGCCTAAAAACCCTCCTTCAAGCGTCACATCAACTTCGACTGTCGGGTTGCCTCTGGAATCCAGGATTTCACGTCCTTTAACGCTTAATATTGTCGTCACATTATCCTCCACATTAAACAGTTCAATAGTTTAGCGGTTCAGTAGTTTAACAGTCAGGCAGATAAACAGTTTCAAACTTTTCATTTTCCAACTACTCAACTGTTGAACCGTTCCTCTGCTTAACTTACTTAACTTATTTGTGAACTATGATTTTATTTTTATCGTCATTATTTGTCAATACAATTCCCAATTGCCCCGACACACGCCACCGCCTGAAGGAACCCTGTACCCCCTTGACAAAGACCTGTTCCTGTGTTTTAATGAATTCCCGCTTGTTTTTATTCCGGGGCTGACATTATGAAAATTACAAATAAATTCTTAAAATTTAACGCGGTTTTTACGCTGTCTATGTTTATCACCTCCGGAGGCATAACTTCTGGCGAAGGCTCGAACTTTTTCGGCTCGGACGACTTTGCGGGCTCAACTTACGACACAAACAAATGGTATGAACTTTACTCAAGGAATAACGGAACCCTTTCACAAAACGACGGCATGTATTATTCCACGTCCTCCGCGACCGATGACGGGTATGCCTACCACGAATGGAGTCTCAATGAAGGCAGTTACAGCGACGGCTGGACCGTGCAGCTTGATGTTTCTGTCCTTTGCTCAACCCTTACCGAGCTTGATTACGGAGATATAGTTTCCTTCGGGCTTGCCCTCGAAAACAATTCTGACCCTTACCAGGGTATTGAAATCGGCGGTGATTGGGCTACTTTGGGGCTTTCAGCGGTATGGAACGGAGAAGGATTTAGTTACGCGCTTGCGTTTGAGACATTTACAGACGGCCTGCCCGAAGAGGTCTTTGTCGAACAATCATATCTTTCCTCCGCGACCATACGTTTGCTTTACGATGCGAATTCGCACACTGTTTTCGCGCAGTACGATAATGACGGCACTTGGGTGACCATTACAGATGATTACGAGTGCGGGGACGCAACCTTTACCATAGACGAAACAAACTGGAATATGAGCAACTCGGACACTTTCGGAGTCGCCATACTTGGGACATCCGGCTCGGCATATTCGCCGTTTTCGGTCTCTGAAGACGATAATATTTTCGGCGCAAACTTCTTCGCCGTGCCCGAACCCGGCGCAAACGCGTTATGCGCATTGGGTGTTTCCGTTCTTCTTTTCTTCTTCCGCAAATTTAAAAAATAATTTTTCTTCTCTTTTTGCGGACATTCCTTTATAATTATTTAACTTGTTTCCGAATCGTTAATTCAAACGGGAGAATGGAGCGCATTATGAAAAAAGCTGCTCTGCTTTTTGTTTTTTGCTTATTTTTTCTCCAGAGCGCTTTCTCTTCAGCCAATGTCCTGCTAAATAACAGCTTTGAAACCGAAGGCGGAAACGTAGGCCTAAACTGGACGCAGTTCGGAGAGGCTTATCGTGTAGCAGGAGGTGGAAGCCATCCTGCCGCCCAAGACGGGAGTTATCTGCTCCTGATAAATACACAGGG
>JAFGBE010000055.1 GCA_016933315.1 Candidatus Auribacterota bacterium | reverse complement strand
TATGGAAAATATTGAAATCGCTATTATTATATTACTTTTATAGAACACGTCCGCAATGCTTTTGGCTTCTTTAAATGCGGAAACAACCGGGATGATAACTCTCTTCGCTGAAAAAACATCTATATAAATGAATCCTGTGTCTCCTGCCTTGGCATAAGATATTATCTTGGACTCGTTGCTTAACCTGATATTTTTTACAATACTTCCTTCTCGCCCAAGTATCTTCTGGGCGGTCCTGCGGACATCAAAATCCGAGGAAGAAGTAATCTTATAATCATCCCCAACTCTCGCTACGTTCACCGCTCCCTTATCTGCCCCCTTACTTGCATACCTGGGAATCTGGAAATCCTTATAGCCTTCGTCCGGCATACCGAGGACGACCCCGTCCGAATAAAGCAAAAATCCGTATCCGCCCTTTACTCTGCTGTCCCTTATAATAAGCTCTTCTATGCTGTCCGCCTTTATATCAAGACACACCACCCCTTTGTACAAATCCCCCATATATACGGGAATCGCGCATGTTACTACCCAATCTTTGCTGAACATATCGACGTAAGGATATGTCCAGATAGCCTTTTTCTCAGGATTTTTACCCGGGCCCGCCAGGCCAAAATAAAAGACATAATCCTTCAGGTCTTTGCTATCCGGTAAAGAAGTTATATCAACCGCAGGGTAACAGCGCCCGTAATTTTCCGAAACAAAATAAACCAGGTATATCAGGGGCAGTTTTTTCAAGGCGCTTTTGAAAGTGACATCAAGAAATTCGGATGCCTTGATCTCTTTTTTCAAATCATCGGTCAAGGGGACATTGGAAGGTATTATCAACACGGACTGGTCCCCCATAACCCTGTTGGTATAATAACCTCTGTCATTTCTGTAATAGTAATATTTCTCCGTGCTTCTCCCGTAAAAGGCATCTATCCTGTTATATATATACTCTACAAACTCCGCAATTCCCACACCCACAGATTCAACCTCAAGCAAGCGGTTATAGACTATTTCCGCATTCAAATCGGTGACTTTCTGGAGAGATTCTTCTTTCGAGAATGTAAGTTCCTCCATTCCCTCCGTATATACATGCTCGGAAACCAATTCCGCGGTACGGATGAAATGAAATGCAAAATAACCGACGGGTACTATCACAAGAATAAACAAAAGTAAAAGGATCTTGAAAAAAATAGGGAATCTCAATCCGGCTTTTGTCAAAAGACCGCTCCTCTCAACAAGTAAAAACTATATACTATCTATTATTTTACCAGAAATTTCAAATGTAGCCGCGGGTTTGCCTATCTTTGCGGCGTTAATACCCATTTCCCTGATAATTCCGGGAGAATTCACTATTTCAAACGCTTTTCCCGCCAGCACACTTATATCATCTATTCTCAGGCATGCTTTGGCTTTTTCAAGTGCCTCGCAGTTAGCTTCTTCCTGCCCCGGTATAGGCCTGAACGCTATCAATGCCTTTCCCATGGCGGTTAATTCCGAGGTTGTCAAACCGCCGGATTTAGAAACTACGACATCAGCAGCCCTGTAAAATTTTTCGACGTCAGACCTCAAGTTATCGCAGAAAATCCTGTTTTCACCCGCAAATCCGGCTTCCGTATCAAGATATCCTTTTATTTTTTTCGACAGTATGAATACTCCGGTGCCGGGATATTTGATTTTATGCCGCCTGAGATCCTCTTTAAACCGGGCCGAACCGACATAATCCCCGATGAACAGAATGTTGTTCTCCCCCATATAGGGCTTCAGCATGCTTACATCCGGTTCGGAGCGGAATTGGCCGCCTATTGATATGCCTGTCACAAAAATCTTTTCGGGTCTGCACCCCAGCCGGATAAGACCGTCGGCGACAGAATCGGAAGCAACAAAGAATATATCCACTTCCTTCTGGAACCAAACCGAGTGCGCCATATAATCGGTTATTACACAGGCAAGTTTTGAATCTATCTTTTTTAATTTTTTCAGATGGCTTATGATTTCTTCGGAATGGAAATGAGTGAATATTATACATTGCGGATTTTCATCCGTAATAAGCTTCACCAGTTTACGCGCGAATAAAACATCGGTGTAAAGCTGCCATTTGTAATACAGCCCTCCGGGAGTGGCTCTGTTAACCCCCGAAAATATCAGTTTCCATAACCACTTCGCTTTATCGACGCTCCAGTAATAAACCGATTTGGTCACTGCCCTGTAAATCGCAAGAACATAATCCAGGGAATCAAAGATTCTCACATCGTAGCCGGGGTAACGTTCTTTAATATGGCTGTATAACGCCTCGGCCGCCCTTTTATGTCCGGAGCCGTATGTGGCATAAAAAATAAATATTTTTTTCATGGGCAGCAGACTCTCAGGATTTTAGGGACAACACTTATATCAACTGGAAGTTCACAAAAAGGATCTCCGTCAACCTGCACTTTTATCCTTCTTTCGGAAAAGATCCTTATCTGCTTAGCCTTAATATATATAACATCTTTATATTTATGATGGCTTTTTGTCAAAAGCCCCCATAGATACCTTGCAAGCTGCCTTTTGCCGCTTTTTGTGAAGATGCAGACATCAAGGAATTTGTCGTCCGTGGAGGCGTAAGGAGCCATAACAAACTTGCCTGCGTAATACCTGACATTGCTTACCACCACAAGACAACCCTCATACTTTTCCTTCTGGTCTATTATTATACTCATAGATGGGAAATCGTATCTTGCGGAAACCCTGAAGGCAGAAGCAATATAAGCGAATTTCCCGGTCCTCGCTTTTAATTTCAGGTCTATTGAGTTTACAACCTCCGCATCAAACCCCGCGCTCGCCATAAGCATGAAATACGAACCGTTTATCACCCCAAGGCTTATCCTTCTTTCCTTCCCGCCCAATATTATATCGCAGGCCTTGTAGAGGTTATCCGGCACGCCCACTTCTTTGGCGAAGACATTTGTTGTGCCTGCGGGAATAATTCCCAGGGCAATATCAATGCCGACTATCCCGTTGATTATTTCATTTATTGTTCCGTCCCCGGCGACGACGGCTATTTTGTCAAATCCTCTGGCATACGCCTCGGCGGCAATATTAGTCGCATTACCGCGAAAAGAGGTGTGTTCAACAGAAACGTCGGCTCCTCTGGAAGACAGGTAAGAAGCGGCCTTTTTTGTTTTGTTCTTAGAGTTTTTCCCCGCAACAGGATTCGATATTATAAGAAGTTTCATCTGTCATTTATCCGGATTCTGCGCAAACTTGAAGCCTTTGGTCAAAACATATTCTTCACCTGACAACACATCTCTTATGGTAATCTTTAAGGTGTAGTTTCCGTCTATCAAACCCGTAAAGCTGAAATTAAGATTAAGTGAAATGTCCGTGAAAAATGTCGTATCTTCTATTTCAAAATCACCGAATTCCTGCTCTTTTGCCAGGTCGCGGCCTTCACTGTCAAGAAGCTCATAGTCGGTTTCAAGGTGTGCAAAATATACGCCTTCTTTCCCCTCCACCGAAAAGCCCACCGGCTCCAGATAAACAATGATATTCTCTCCACCCGAAAAAGGCCTGTCCTCCCTCACAACAAATTTTCTGAATCCCGAATTGCCGTCTTCGACAAAATGAATATTCCTGGCTGAAAGCCCGGCCTCTTCCCATGCAATCCTTACGGCATCTTTGAGATTGTCCACAGCGTCAATATAACTGCCTTGTTGATAGCAGTCATCCGCTTTATCAATCTTATCCCCAAATTCACTCGCAAACGCCGTCAGAACCGGCAAGCATATAGAAACAACAAATATGATCCCTGCTTTAAACATGGCCTTCCGCATATCATTTAAACTCCAATTCGTAAGTAACGCCCTTTGAAACGGATTCCGCTTCAAAGGAAACTGTATTTTTTGCTGTTTTCATCCCGGCCGGCTCTCTTTTCCCTTCTCTCAGCGCCGTTAATGCCGAAGGCTTGTTTTTGCCGCATCTGATCTTCAGTGTTACGCCCGGCCGTTCCGAAAACAATATAATATTCATTTTCTTTGAATCAAAAGAGGCCGAAATATCACAGGGACGGGACGCAGAAACTTCCCAGGAATCGAGCCTCAGGGAAGGAGCGGCGGATTTCTCAGCATAGTCATTCAACCCTTTTAAAATAAAACCTCTTATGTCATTACCTTTGATATAGACCGCTGAAATACCTCCCGGCACGCTTTGGACATAAAGCTCTTTTTTCCCCACACGGGCCTTATACCCGGATGTCCCGGAATCCCTGGACACCAGATAAATTATTTTTTCGTCTTTCTCAGCTGATACAGCTACATCATATGCGGTATATTCCCTGCTCTTGCGCCCCAGTACTTCTTCCAGCTTCCTGCTGTCGCCAAGCATATTACCGGGCATAAAAATGACTTTGCCTTTTCCGATATTTTTTTCAAGGTTGTGCGGCACGCTGTTCTTTTTCGGAAACAGCGCTTTTAACAGCGTATTCGACGGTTTAAAATCATCATCAAGATACGGAACTGTCCCGAAAACAACCAGTTTTCCCCCGGTCCGCACATATTTTAAAAGTTTCTGCTGAACCTTTTCCCCCATCCAGTCAGAAAGCTTCAGGACAATAACCTTCGCCTTAGCAAGATCTTCACTTTCTTCGTAATCCAGATATTTAATACCGGTTTTCAGGCCGCGGCGGGCAGCTTCCTTCATCAGGGGAATAAGTCCTTCCTCAATACATACAGGCCTTTCCTTTATACCCGAGTTTTTCCATGCGGGGTCACCTGCTTTCCATGAAGCAGCCCAGCAATAAGGCATATAACAGCCCCAGTAAATATCTTTCTCATTTTCGGATTCCACGGCGTTTTTGCCGAAAGAATTAAAAAACAGGTTCATCATTTTTGCCAGGTAAAACTTGTCTGTTCTGGCGCAATCATGCGTTATCGGCGCGGAAGCAGGATATGGCTTTTCGCATGATGAATCTATGTTAATATCCCACAGATCTGTCCCCACCCCCGTATAATAATTCATTCCCTTGGAGCCGAAAGCAAAATAAAGCATACTCTGATAATAGCTCGGCATGGATTTTTCAAACATTTTATGGTATATCCTGCTAAAGCCCCAATTCTCTTCAAGGCAAACCCCGGGATGTTTGCCGGCAACAACCTGATAGATGCAATACGCATTTTCATCCTCATAAGGGTACTTCGTCCAGTTCGTAAACCCCCATGAAGCGACATCCCCAAAGACATGCCAGTTGCTCCTTGAAAAATATGAGTCGGCTTCAGACAGCCAGAACGGATTCCAGTTCACCACAACGGGTACTTTCAATCCGGGAAGATATGACTTGCACCGCAACAGCACTTCCCTGTAAAAAACCCCGGAAAACTCGGCCCAGTCTATGTTTTTCCTGAAGGATTTTATTTCCCCCTGCTGAAATTCCGTTGGGGGAAGAACTTCATCGAAACTCTGGATTTTCACAAGGTTCCTTGAGTTATATTCTCTCACCGTATGGTACTTCTTTTTCAGGAAAGATGAAAATCCAGCCGCCCCGCTCCGGGAATAATCATAACCGGTAACCTGGGGAAGGCAGAAAGTGTATATCCCTTCATTGAGCAACTGCACCCC
>JAFGBE010000054.1 GCA_016933315.1 Candidatus Auribacterota bacterium | reverse complement strand
TGTCGTCAAGCGACAGACAGCGATAGCGGCGCTGGACCCGTCGCCGGCGTGATCGTACTGGACGACTCACTGAGCATGAGCTACCGCCCGCGTTTCGGCGAGAGCGTTAGTCTGCTGGATCTCGCGCGCGACCAGGCCCGTGCCGAGATCGAGGCTTCTCGTGGCTGGCCCGCGGGATCCAAGGTGGCCGTCGTCCGGGCAGGCTCCGCTGCTCAGACCACGGGACTGACTGCCGATCGGGCCGCGCTGCTGGCCGAGTTGCGTGAGCCAGAGGCGCCGCCACCGCACGCCCGGCCGTTGAGTGAGAGTCAAGGTAGCCTTCCCGCCCGGGGCGGAACATACATCCAGAACTTCGTCCCCCTCGAACCGGTTCAGGTACAGACAGGGCAGGACAGCGGCCTTATCCTGGATGTAAAAAGCCCCTTCTTCAAAAAACTTGTTATATAACAACCCCCTTATCCTGCCGGCTCTATACAGGAAATCTATATCTTTATCCCTTTCAAAAACAATGCCTTCATCCTTCAGGAACTGTTCCATCTGTTCCCCGCTGAATTTCAGCCAGTTGAGCCTGAGCCACAATGGAGGGACTGAATTATTGGCCCGGAAAACGGAAACAGCTTTTCCTGCCCCGAACTTGTCAACCGCGAACTTCACAAACCACTCAGGATGGGAACACCTGACGGCAATATCCTTAACAGAATCCGACCGCGGCAGTTCATATCCGGCTTTATTCCTTATATATTTCCTTAAAACAGCGTTTAAAAAACCTCTTTCCTTTTTTCCCTTCAGCAATACAGCCGATTCATTAACAGCCGCATATTCCGGCATTTCCGGATCAAACAGCAGAAAATAGAACCCGAAGCGGAGAGCTACTAGAATCTCTTTCTTAAGCAACGCCTTTTTTCTTCCGGAGACATGTTCTATGTGGTAATCAAGCAGTTTTTTCTGTTTTACAATGTTATTCACAAGCTCCGTCAGGTAAGCCTGCATGACTCCGCCGTCTTCGTTCTCGGCTGATACCGTCATTCTCTTTGCGTTTCTTTCATTTTCAAGAAGGACCCGAAACGCTTTTTCCCTAGATTTCTGTAAAGACGCCAATGCCATAAATTATTTCTTCGGGAGCCACTTTTGTTTCAACACATGGCCTTTTGGAGGTTATATTGCGCACTGCATATACCGGTTTTGGAAAAGTTTTTATTATACCCGCAACAAGCTCAAAGGGACAGGCTACTGCGACAACCGCTTTATACGCCTTGTCCTTCGCATAAGAACATGCCAGCCTGCCGCCGGGGGCAAATGCGATGTTAACTTTCATGTCTTCGGAAATCTTTACCACATCAGCGACGCTGCACTTGCCGCACCTGCAGCATGAACCGGGATCCGACAGGATATCTTTCCCGCATTCCAGGCTTTGAAGGCATTTGGGGCACAGAATAAGGATCTCCGAAGGTTTAAACCCGTATTTCCTGTTTCTGACCCGGTAATTATTAATTCGAAGAATAAGGTCTTTAAGCAAATCTGTCTCCGGGCTTTATGTGGTAACCATTGATAAAATCGGAAGCGTCCATAATTTTTCCGCCCTCCGGCTGCAGCTTAAATATTTCAACAAATCCATCCGGACATTTAACGGTTATCTTCCTGTCTGCGGCAATTATCTCTCCCGGCTCCCCTCCCGCGCTGCCAGTTACGCCTTTAGCCTTGTGGATTTTAATCATCACTCTCCTGCCGTTGATATCAAGGTAAGTGAAAGCCGAAGGCCAGGGGTATACACCCCTGATAAAACAGTCAAGGGAACCGGCTTTTTTGTTCCAGTCCAGTTTCCCGTCTTTCTTTGATAATTTCGGGGCTTTTGAAGCGCCATGCCCGGCCTGTGGTCTGGCTTTAACACTGTCTTTCCCGATATTTTTCAAAACTTCCACAAGTAAACCGGCCCCGATATTTCCCAGCCTGCGCATCAGCGTCTCAGAAGTATCATCGTTTTTAATCTCCTCTTCCCTGCAGTCAATGATTTTTCCGGCATCGACCTGCTCATCGAGATAAAACACTGTGACCCCTGTCCTTTTCTCCCCGTTAATTATCGCCCACTGCACCGGGGCAGCTCCCCTGTATTCCGGCAAAAGCGAGAAATGAAGATTTATGCACCCCGCAGGCGGAATATCAATAATTTCCTTTTTAAGGATTTCGCCGAAAGCCACTATAACTATGACATCAGGAGAAAGCTCTTCCAGTATTTTTCTGCCGTCCGCGGAAGAAACTTTCTCGGGCTGAAACACCCTGCATCCCAAATCAACAGCGGTTTTTTTTACGGGTGAAAAAAGAGCTTCCGAGCTTCTCCTGGCCGGCCGGTCAGGCTGCGTAAAAACGCCGGTTATCGGGAAACCGGCTTCAGAAATCTTCCGAAGGCATTTCGCCGCGACCTCAGGAGTGCCCATAAAAACGATTTTCATCGCACAGCTCCAGTTCCCCCTATTTCCTGTTAATACACGCGTTTAAGCCGCCGTTCAGGAAATAAAGATAAACTACCATCGACAACAAAAGCTCGTAAAAGAAAATGTCATCCCTGTTCAGCCCCAGGGAAAAAATCACACATAAAACCACGACAACGGGCCCCATCGCGCATAAACAGAGATTGAACACGCTTGTAAAGTCCAGTTTGACATTATTGGCTTTTTCCGCGTTCCGTGTAAAATTGGCGCTTATCACGCTCATCAGTAGTATCAGGCAGGCGGAAATCAGCAGGCTGAAAACAGAGCTTATTGCCACCATCCCCAGATAAAGCGCGCCGAGAAACCTTTTCAGGATATCGGAGCCAAACGAAAAATCCTTTATGCCGGAGAAAGAATATGTCCCGCTGAACATATCGCTTTTCACGGAATTAATATCCGCCGCTTTCATCACAACGGAAACAATGTGGATAAAAGACAAAGGGAAAGATTTCTGTATATCGGTCTCTTTCCTGTCCAGCTTAATCGAAACCCCGTCTTTTCCAACGGCCATAACATTGGCCTTGCTGAAGGATTTATCGCCTTTTGGCATATTAAAGGAGATTGCAGTTTTATCGTCTTCGTATATAATCCCGTTTTTGAGCTCAGGCCCTGAAATAGCGCCGGATTTAACCGAAAATGAGGGGATATTCTGCAGAATCCAGTTCCGGAACCCTTCGGTCCAGAGATAATGCCTGTAAGCATTGGAAGGGACATAGAAAAGGTTAAACAGGAATACCAGGAATATAAGATATCCTATCTGGTATCTCTTCCTGTCGAAGATCTCCCTGTAAACCGAGAAATCGTACAATGACCTGAAAAAATCCTTAAATACGCGCATAAACACCCCAATTATTGATTTTTGAGATTATATATCATTCTAAACCGGGCAACAAGCATCAATTCTGCGCCCAAAAATTCCTTGTTAATGGAAAGTAAATATATTAATGTATATTAATATAAAAACTTCGGGAGGAGTCCTATGGTAGAAATCAAAGAGCCGGAACCGAGCCGACAGGCTTTAATGCTTTACAATAAAGGAATGGATGCCTTTAACAAAGGTAACATAGATTATGCCATAACTCTTTTTATTTCGGCCGTGAAAGATTCACCGGGCTTCGTCAAGGCCAGGAACATACTCAGG
>JAFGBE010000053.1 GCA_016933315.1 Candidatus Auribacterota bacterium | reverse complement strand
GGTAACAGAGCCCGCAATTGAGGAACACGTAAAAACTTTTTCCCGTAAAATAAATGCCATCGCAGAAAAACACGGGAAGCGCGCCCATATATGGATACAAAACCTCAGAATAAAAAACGGAGAGGAACGCTTTATCACGACTGCATGCGAGGCGGCCTTTTCCTGCGGAATAAGGGATATCGCAGCGTGGAGCTACATGGGAACTGAGGCAATGTCACAGCTTGCCTGTGAAAACCCCGCAAAGGCGTGGGAAACACTATCGGCGTTTTACAGAAAACTAAGAGCACGGGATCATTCCAGCAGATGAACGAATATGCCGCTTCTTAACTTGGGTTCAAACCACGTTGATTTCGGAGGCATAATGCCTCCCTCATCGGATATTTCGAAAAGATCATTAACCGAAGTCGGAAACAGGCTGAAAGCGATTTTGTAAGCTCCGGAATCAACCAGTTTTTTTAACTCATCCGGAGACTTGTTGCCGCCTATAAAATCAAGCCTTTTGTCTTTTCGCGGATCTTCGATGCCGAATATTTTTGAAAGGATCTTATCCTGCAGGACGCTTACGTCCAGCCTGTCCGCCGTGCCGGAAACAGCATCCGGGTCTTTTAATTCCAGAGAAAACCATTTGCCGCCCATATACATACATAAAACCCCTTTTTTCCCGGGCACCCCGTTATCCGGATGTCCAACCCTGAAGTCTTTTTTCAAAGTGCTCAGGTACTGCTCTCTGTCGGTAATATCGACATCCCTAAGCACCCTGTTATAAGGGAGAATCTTAATCTGGTTGTGCGGAAATACTATCCCCATGGCAAAATTAAATTCTTCATGCCCGGTAAAATCCTTGTTTTTTTCGCGGTACATATTCGCAGTGTTGGCCGCTGCCGCCAGCCTGTGGTGCCCGTCCGCAACGTAAAGAGAGGGGACATCTTTAAAACAACCGGCTATTTTGCCGATAAGTTCTGCATCGTCCAGAATCCAGTATTCATGGGTAACTTCAAAATCACAGCAGAAGGAAACTTCCGGCTTTCCCGCCGTAACCTTCTCGATAAGCGCGTCTATTTCGTTCTTCTGCCTGTAAATCAGGAAAACAGGACCCGTGTTGGCTTTCAGTGTCGCAATATGGTTTGTCCTGTCTTTTTCTTTTTCTTCCCTTGTAAGCTCGTGTTTTTTTATAGTATTGGAAATATACTCGTCCACTGCGATACACGCTACTATCCCTGTCTGCGTATGCTCCTTCATCTTCTGCCTGTAAATGTAAAAACATTCTTTAGCGTCCTGGATAAGTATCCTGTTTTTAACAAGCCTGTCAAAATTTTCCTTCGCTTTCTTATATACCGCTTTCGAATGTTCGTCTGTTTCGGGAGGCAAGTCAATCTCAGCTTTTACCACATGGTAAAAGCTGAACGGGTTACCCCTTGAATAGGTGAGCGCCTCTTCCCTTGACACGACATCATAAGGCAATGAGGCAATCTTCGATGTCAATCCCGTTTCCGGCCTTAAAGCTCTGAAAGGTTTTATCGTTGCCATAATTCGATCTGCTTTCTGTAAATTTCCCTAACTTTGTTAAAAAATTCCACGCTGAAATTCTCTCTATAATCACTGTATGTCCATTCCCACGGCCTGTAAGAATTACTTGCAAAATATAACATTCCCTGCGCAAAAATTCCATTTTTAATATAAATTCTGTATGTGGCATCTTTAGTTGAGGCTACCACAAGCTTGGAAAGGTCCAGATATCCGGGGTCTATGTTAAAAATCCTTTTACCGGATCTCGATGTTTCCGACTCAACCCGGTTCGTATTCGCTTTAATATCCGCAATCAGAGCCGGAGGCTGCAGCTTCTTAAAACTTACAAAAGCCCTTTTAAGGTTTTTGCCCATCTCCCTCTCATAATAATCCGTAAACGAAAATTCCGCTTCCCTGCTTTGTCCGTCGATATCACCCAGAAACGAGGATAACAGCTCCAGCGCTTCTTCAATCTCCGAGCTGTACAGCAGGCCCGCGATATATTTAACCGGCCTCTCTTCGGTAATTTTACCCATATGATTTATCCAGCCGTTAATTCAGCCCGCGGATAACATCGGTTATCCGGGGCTGGTCTTTAATGGAGTCATATGAAAAAAGAGTGATGCCGTCGGGAGAAATATCTTCCGTGTCACTCATCTGCTCTTTCAACCCATCAGGATTTTGCTTCAACAAATACGCTCCCAGCCCTATATAGACACCGGCGCCGCGCCTGAATGCCATCGCCTCTTTTGAAAGGTATCTCACCAGCCTGCGGTCTGTCCCGTAATTCATAACAACGATAAAATCCAGGTAATCATCCTCCATCCACATCCTCCAATCCTGAAAGGAAGACAGGTAAGCCCTGTCGGGCCAGCACAAGACTGCTGCTGAAAACTTTTTACCGGATTTCCTTACGGCAAGTCCCTGTTCTTTTACGAAGCCGGATATTAAATCTCTCCTGAAATCATCCCACAGACCGCAGTTCGCCCTGTTTCTATCCATGTGCAGGGGGTCCAGCCCGTAAGCATCCGAAAACCTCTCCCTGTTCGCCTTGTTATATCCGAAGTCAACGCCTTTCATCCATAAGGAACCCGGCGAGTAAGGAACACAATAAGGATACCTGACAAAATCAAGATGTACGCCGTCTATATCCGGATATTCCTTTATTATGCCCTGAATAAGTCCCGCAATCAGCGACCTAACCCTGTTGTCGCCGGGATTAAGCCAGTAACCGTCGCCGCCGGTGGAGAAAAATTCTCCCTCGGGGCCGGGAAGGTTTAAATCGGGATAATCAAGCATCGACCTGTTTTTGCTGTCAACGATTATGATATCCTTTCCGTATTTAAGCAGTACAGGCGCTTTGAGGTTCTTCGCAATCCTGAACGTATTTATCCAGCCGTGCACCTTTATGTTTTTCTCATGCGCCTTTTTAATAACCGCAGCCAGCAAATCCAATCCTTTCTCTTTTTCGAGAAACTCCCTGTAAGGAGTGTCGTCGACCAGCCCTTCCCCCGCAAGAACAGTCCTGAACCAGGCCCTATTACCCCTGTAAATCTGGACGAAGATTTCGCTGATTCCGGCATCCGAGCAAAAATCCACCATCTCGGCAATTTTCTGTTCCGATGAAAGGGTCTTGTTTGAGCCTTCACATTCAACCCAGATGGACAGGGGGATCTCAGTTGCCTCTGCGGATGTAAGAAACAAACTGAAAAAAAGGAGAAAAAGGATTATTTTAACGCACCTTCCCGTCTTTTGGGAAAAACCGGGACAGGAAAGAAGATAAAGTTTACTCTGCAACAGAAACAGAGGCATTAGAACGAACCGCCCTGGATAGCCGTATTACCTTCCCATGAAGCCGGTGTCGACCAGGGCATTGAAGTTCCGCCTTTCGGAGTTGCGCAACCGGAAAAAAAGCACAAAACAACGGCTAATAACATAATTATCAGAGAAAGACGTTTCATAACCTTAAAAATAACCCATTAATTCAGCGACCTGCAAAAGGAATGTGCCGGCAAGGAGGACTATAGTCAATATTACCAGAATGTCCATCGCGGCCAAACCTGATTTAGAACTTATTGACATCATCGCCCTCTTTTATGGGTTTTTGCAGCCATTCAGGCATAATATTGGCAACAGCCATATCATCCTTAAGCTTCTCCACCCTTACTTTTCCGATCAGGGTTTTATCCCTGCTTATTATCAATTCATCGCCTTTATTAAGCCCTTCCGCAGAACCGACATTGACTATGACAAAATTGTAGGTGTCATTAACCGCGATAACTTCTCCCGATACTTTCTTTTCGGCCCTGACATATATAGGCTCAAGAGGAACTGAACCTTCGGCAGTCTCGGAAAGTTCCTGCAGGCGCTTCTTCAAAGCCATCTTCTCTTCCTCAAGCTTCTTTACTTTTTCTACCATCTCGTCCTTGCCCGCCGTAAGAGTTTCAAGTTCATCGGATATGCTGGCGAGCTTCTGTTCTATCTGTTTGGTCTTTTCTCTTTCCTTTTCAAGCTCTTCAACCAGTTTCTGGGCTTTTTCTATCTGCTTGTCTAACTCCACCTGCAGGCGGTCCTTTTCTTTCTTTTCAACCTGAAGGTCGGTCGCAAGTTTCTTGGCTTCCTCTATCTTGTTGGTCAGGTCTTCTTTAACCTTGGCGAGGCTTTTCTTTGTTTCGTCAAGCTCAGACAAAGTATTGTCCAGGCCTTTCTTGAACTGATCCAGCATGGATTTTCTCTGTGCGGGGTCTTTAAGCTTCAGCAGCACTTCCTGCTCCGAGTTCGCAATCCCCAGGGCCACGGAAGATTTAGATATGTAATCGGCCATAGCATCGGCTCTTTCCTTCTCGTTAACTTTATGAGCAAAGAGCATTATTGTAATACCAAGGCACACGATGCTTAACACAAAAATAATAGCGACTCCGCCTTTGATAAGTTTTCCCATTAAAATAACCTCCGTCCGGCTATCAAATAGTCATCAGATTATATAAGTTAATATTATTAATATACTTAAGAAAAAATTCTAATATCTGGCAATACAAAAGTCAAATGTTTTTTGGGGGAGCATCCGTCGGGTTACCGGCGGTTTTGCTTTTTTATCAGTTCGTTTATCTCCTTTATGCAATCCGAGACTTCGGCCAGAAATTGATCCGGGCCGACAACCAAAACACCCAAAGCCCTAACCAGGTTTTTGATACCCATATCGGAAGTTACGACTATCATGGCCTCTTTCTTTGCGGCATTGTAGGCCTCCCTTTCAATCACCATATCCGCCGACGTCTCGCCCGAAGCATAAAGGACCTTCAGCCTGCCCGACTTTTCCGCCTGAACCTCAGGGCCCCTGAACGCGTCAAAATACACCTCAATCCCGATATCTTCAAAATCGGCCATCTTCTGGAGCATCCTCAGCATTTCCTCCTTTGCAGCTTCAAACCCGGAAGAAAGAAAAACTCTTCTTTCCCTCCATGAATGCAACAGATTATAGCCGTCCACCAGATATCTCTTCATAACAACCTCGGATTGAGCCGATTATACAACATTAATTCCCTGATTTGCTATAAAAACCCTGTGCGGCCCTCAGATGTATACGGCCGGGCGGCTCCGCCTGACAAGTTACAACTTATTCCCGCCGAACATTTATTACGATTTTCCTTTACGGCTTAAACGCCTTTTACTATAATTTTTCACTTCAGCACAATGTCAAAGGAGATATAAAATGCTTGTTAAAATCCATAAATATTCAAAAGCTATTTTTATAGCTATTCTTGTCTTAATCATTCCGGCGTTTATTTTCTGGGGCTCAGGGGGCGCAGAACGCGCCAAGGGTCCGGTTGCGGGGTATATTTTTGAAAAACCGGTAAGCAGCGCGGCCTTCTCTTCAAGCCTGAGAGGAGCAGGCATATGGAAAATAATAGAACTGTGTGAATACTACAATGTCCGCAACCCTGAGGCTCTTCTCGCCAACAAATGGCTTATAGATAACATCCTGTCCCAGGAAAACGCTCTCCGTCAGGCGGCATGGGATAGGCTTATCCTTGAAAAAGAAGCCCTGGACATAGGTCTTTCCGTTTCGGATGAAGAGATAGAGGCATGGATATCGTCCTTCCCTCTTTTCCAGTCGAACGGACATTTCGAAGAATCAAAGTTTAATGCGGTCATTTCGACAATCTTCCTCGGCATCTCCCCCGGCGATTTCCTGGAAGAGCTTAAGAGAAGCCTGCTTTCGATAAAAATCATCCGCCTGATACGTTCGACCGCCGTCGTAACAGAAAACGAAGTGAAAAATTATTTCCTGCGTGAAAATGAAAAAAGAGATGTAAGTTTCATCGTCTTTGATTATAAAGACTTTGTGAACGAGGTATCGTATTCGGTCAAGGAAATGGAAGATTTTTACAATGCAAACAAAAATCTGCTTAAAATACCGGAGAAAGCGAAGATTGATTATATCAGCATAAAAGTGGATGACAAGGACCCTTCAATCCAGATTACGGAAGCAGAACTTGAAGCTTTCTATAAAAAGAACAGTAAAAACTACAAAAAAGAAGACGGCTCGGAAAAAACATATTCCGAAGCAAAATCCGATGTTAAAAAAGACTTATCGGCGAAAAAGGTCTATGAAAACGCATCTGCAAAAATTACCGAGGTGTTCTTCGACATAGACAGCGGAGAGCTGTCTCCCGCAAAGGCAGCGGACAATTCAGGGCTCAGCTTAAAAACAACTGAATATTTTTCGCGCTCTGATTCTGTAGAAGGGATATCCAATTCCGCTTTATTCACGAAAATGTCTTTTGAAACGCCTTTAAACAAAGTTTCCGAACCTGTTTTTACGGGTACCGAATTCATAATCGTGATACCAAAGGCAAAAATCCCGGCCGCAATCCCGGCTTTTGAAGACTGCAAAGATAAAATCAGCGAGATACTCAAAATAAAAAAAGCATCCGAAGCTTCCCTTGCGGCGGCTGAATCGGCAAGGGAACAAATACTGAAGCTCATTAATGAAGACCCTTCGTTGGGCATTGAAAAGGCCTCGTCAAAACTGGGGTTCAAGACCCAATCCGAAAAAGCCGCAACCCTGAAATCACAGTTCAGCGGCATAGGAAATTCTTATATGTTCACATCCATAGCTTTCTCGATCAAAGAGAATATCCTGAGCGAACCCGTGGAAACGTCTTCAGGCGCTTCCCTGCTGTGGATAACAAAGATTGATATGCCCGACATGGCCAAATTCGATGAAATGAAGAAATCATACACGGAAAAAGCCCTGGCCATAAAGCAGAACATAGTTTTATCCGAATGGTACAGGAACCTTTTCAGGAAAGCAAACCTGAAGGAATTGGCATCACAGAACTGATTTATTATAAATTATCGGTGTAGCTTTCATCACGGAAATCGGACGGCAGCCACCCTTTGTTTACGGATTCCGTAAAGCTCCAGCCGTACAGCCCCTTTTCAATCTTATAGCTCCAGAAAAACCATCCCAGGCACCTTTCATATGACGCCAGCTGCGCCGCGGCATAGGCGCGGTGAGAAGAATAAACCGAAAAATCATTCATTCCTTCAAAAGACTGGTGTGGAAGGCCCAGCGACCATTCGCCGACGATGGTCTCATGCTGGTATCTTATCTTATCCACATCTTTCCTTCTCTGTATCGCCGCATAGCTGATATGCCCGTACACATCGCGCTTTTTGTCCTCATCAAGGAAACACTGGTAAAAATGCGTGTCAAGCACGATATTGGAATATTCAGGCTCTTTCATAAAATCTCCCCAGCTCAACGGCCTGAAACTATCATGGATAATCACAGCCACATTGTCGCCGGACATGTGTTTTCTGACTCTGAAATATGCTTTTGTGTAAAAGTCATGGAGTATATCCATCGGGATATCCCACCTGGGCTCATTCAGCAGCTGGACACCCCATATATTTTCACAATCTTTGTATCTCTGGGAAATCCTTTCTATGAAATCCACCGTTTTTTCAATGTTTTCCTTCTTTTTATGCCACTCGCAAACGCCTTCTATCCCGCCGTTATCAAGCCCGTTCTGGCTGCCGGGAGCGGCGTGAAGGTCAAGAAGCACATTCACTTTACGGTCCTTCAAAACCTTGATTATATTATCCAGATACTCGATGCCGCCGTAGTAAGGCCTGACATCACCGAAGATCCAGTGGCCTATAGGTATCCTGACCGTATTTATTCCCCTTTCGGCAATCCATTTGACATCCTTTTCGGTGATAAATGATTCCCAGTGTTTCTTCAGTTTTTTTTCGGCTTTCGCCCCGAGCTCTTCGCAAAACCTGGTTTCATCGGGAGCCTTGAGCCCCTCGAAAAGGGAAGGCGTCATCCACCTTTCAAGGACAAGCCACCCGCCGAGATTTACGCCTCTGATTTTCAAGCTTTTCTTGCCGTTGTCATTCTTACGCATTATGATCTCCTATTTAAAAAACAAAGGGCTGAAATAACACCATAGGCCTAATATTATCACGGAAAGGACCAGGCTCAGCACAACATTCAGAATATGTGACTTTCTGGATGAACTGACAGACTCGCCGGCTTCCCGAAGCCTGAAAATCTCAAGTTTCTCCAGGGAAGGCGCTCCGGTTAACAGGCTGACCGCCACCAGCACAATAACGGAAATAATAAAAAGGAACAGCGCAAAGTGCAGAAAATTCATCGAAGAATACTGCACAAGAGGTTTCCAGTGGATCCAACCGGCCTTGGTGCCTATTTCGGCGACAAATCTTACGGCGCCAAGCACAAAACCGGTAATCAATGTGACAAAGGCTCCTCTTCCGTTGATTCTCTTATAAAATACGCCCAGAAGAAAAACAGCCGCTATCGGAGGAGATATATAAGCCTGGACCGACTGAAGATATATGTACAGCTGGTTGCTCATTATCCCTATGAAAGGAAGCCACAGCAGTCCTATTATGACAAGCAGGACGGTAAATATCTGTCCGGCCGTCACAAGTTCTTTCTCTGTCGCATCAGGCCTCCAGTTCTTGTAAAAATCCATAACCACAAGTGTGGAACTGCTGTTAAAAACACTTGAAAGGGAGCTCATCAGCGCAGCCAGCAGCGCGGCTATAACAAAACCCTTCATTCCGGCGGGCAAAAGATCGTTTACCATGGTGGCATATATTTCATTCGGCTGGACATTCTTGTATATCACGCTCCCTATTACCCCGGGCAAGACCAATATAAACACCGGAGATATTTTCAGGAATCCCGCAAATATTGTCGCTCTTCTCGCGTTTTCAACACTCTTTGTCGCAAGCGTCCTCTGGACTATCATCTGATCGGTGCACCAGTACCAGATACCCAGTATGGGAGCCCCCAGAAGTATACCCGTCCAGGGAAAATCAGCGTCGCTCAAAGGCTTCCATAAGTTGAAAAATTCCGGGTTCACGTTGTGCATAAGCCCGGAGAGCCCGCCGACTTTGGAAAGGGCAAGCACGGTAAGCAACAATCCTCCCAATATCAAAACTCCCGCCTGGAAAAAATCCGTATAGATAACAGCCCTCAATCC
>JAFGBE010000052.1 GCA_016933315.1 Candidatus Auribacterota bacterium | reverse complement strand
GATACATGACGTCCTGATTACACTGGGCATGTTTGCGATTTTCGGCAGGCTGATCACCCTGCCCGTTGTCGCCGCCATATTGACGCTGATAGGATATTCCCTCAATGACACTATAGTAGTCTTTGACCGAATAAGGGAAGACCTTAAAGTCATGAGAAAAGCCTCTTACAAGGATATACTTAACGCCAGCATCAATCAGACCTTATCAAGGACAGTCCTTACATCCGTAACTACGCTGATAGTCGTCTTATTTCTTTATGTTTTCGGCGGAGAAAATATAAACGATTTTGCATTTGCTCTCCTCGTTGGAATAATAGTCGGAACCTATTCGTCCATATTTGTGGCAAGTGCGCTTTTATTTGATTGGTATAAGAAAGGTCACCGCGCATAAACTTTTGCCAGATGAGATGGTTTTTTAAGGAACTCCGGGATGAATGCGACAGCGAAGGCATAATAGCTTCGAAGACGGGATTGTCTACTCTTTCATCGAGGATACTGCTGAGCAAAGGGTTTAAAGCGGACGCTGATCTGGAAAAGTTCCTGAATCCCTCGTTATCCATGCTCTCAGACCCGTTTGATATAGACGGTGTAGAAAAAGCTGCCCGCCGGATACTGTCCGCCGCGCGCTCAAATGAGAAAATATGTGTCTACGGCGACTATGACGCGGACGGCATAACGGCCGCATCCATACTTCTTAGGTTATTCAAGAGCGGGAACCTGGATTGTTTTGCATATATTCCCAACAGGTTTGACGAAGGGTATGGAATAAATCTGGACGCGGTTAATGAGATATTGTCTTCAGGGTGCACTTTGATTATCAGTGTTGACTGCGGCATCAAGGCCTTTGAGCCGGCCGGATACCTGAAAGAAAAAAAGGTCGATTTGATAATTACGGACCATCATGAGCCGGCAGACAGTGTCCCCGAAAGTTACTGTATTATAAACCCCAAAGTGCAGTATAAGACAGGTGATATGAGAAATCTCTCGGGCGCGGGGATTGCTTTTAAGCTGGCGCACGGGATAGTAAAACTGGCCAGAACAGGCAATGATACCTTTTCCGGTTTCGATTTAAAGGAATTGCTTGACCTGACAGCCGTCGGGACGATAGCAGACATTGTTCCCCTGGTCGGAGAAAACAGGATATTCGCAAAAAATGGTTTAGCCAGGATCAGGCACAGCAATAACGAAGGGCTTAGAAGCCTGGTGAAAGTGCTTTCGCTCAAGCCCCCCTTCAGGACATATGATGTAAGTTTCAGGCTCGGGCCCGTGATTAACGCCGCGGGCAGGATTGAGGATGCGAACAAATGCGTGGAATTACTTACGTCAAAAGATACGGATTCGACCGAAAAAATAGCAAAGACCCTTGTCCTCCACAATGTTTCAAGGCAGAATACGGAAGCCGGCATTATCAGTTCTGCGGTGAAAAAGATAGAGAAGCTGAAGGATAAAAACCGGTTAAACAAATTAATTATGCTGGAAGACAGGGATTGGTCTACCGGCGTAATAGGAATTGCGGCCTCAAAGCTGGCAAGGATCTATAACAGGCCGGTTATTATATTCGGTTTTGAAAAAGGGATCTGGAAGGGTTCGGGAAGAAGCGTCGAGAAATTCAACCTGATAGAGGGAATCGAGAAGTTCGCCGGCTTGATAGATTCGTACGGGGGACATGAAATGGCCGCCGGACTTAGCATAAGGCCGGAAAATTACGAAGCTTTCAGGGCGGCGTTCACGGCGCATATGAATGAGGTAATAAAAGAAGATGACCTTATTCCTGTTTTAAATATTTCGGCCCGGGCGCACTTCAGGGAGATTGATTCTGCGTTTCTGTCCGAGCTTCTCAGGATGGAACCTTTCGGGCAGGGGAATCCGGAGCCGGTTCTGGCTACCTTTGATGCCGAGGTCGGAAACACTCCTCAGGTAGTCGGCGGGAAGCATCTGAAATTTAATGTAAGCAAAGACGGTTACGCGCTGAGCTGTATCGCTTTTGATAAAGCCGAAGAGTTCGGGGGGATAAAAAAAGGCGCGCTTCTTGATATAGCTTATAAGGTCAAAGAGAACAATTATATGAACAGAAGACAGCCCCAACTCATTTTGCAGGATGTGAAATTAAAATAAAACCGTGTTCTACGCTTTCTTTATCTTTCCTGCTTTCAAACACTTAGAGCAGACGCTTACAGTCTTTGTTCTACCGTTTATCACAGCTTTGACATTCTGCAGGTTAGGAGTAAATACCCTTTTTGAAATTCCGGTTATTTTCCTTCCGACCCCGCCTTTTTTCTTTGCCAGCCCTCTTCTGGTTATCGTCTTGCCGGCTTTCGGCCCTTTGCCGCAGATTTCGCAAAATTTTGACATTTTAAATTCCTCCAAGACTGAAAATTCGCAAAATTATAACACAGGACTTATTTAACGCAAGACATTTTTAATATAATTTTACGGAAAAAGAATCTCAATTCTGTTAAATTTATCTCTATGAATACTTTTATGTTCAACAGCGTCAGATACCTGAAAGGCGTCGGCCCGGCCAAATACAGCCTGATGGTAAAAATGGGCATACATACTATCTATGACCTTTTGAATTATCTGCCCAGGAAATATGAGGACAGGTCCAATTTTGTCAAGGTGCGGCAGATCAGGGAAGCGGAGAAAGCAACATTTATCGCTCAGGTGGAGATGGTCGGATGCAGGAGGACGAGAGACAGGAAAGAGATAATAAGCGTGGCTTTTTCCGACGAAACGGGAGTCATATACGGTGTATGGTTTAATCAGCCTTATATGAAAACCGTATTTGAAAAAGGGCAGAGAGTCATCATCACGGGAAAAGCTTCGAAATACGCCAGACTGCAGTTGGTCAATCCTGAATATGAAATACTGGACTCCGATGATTATGAACTCATAAATACCGGCAGGATAGTCCCTTTTTATTCCGTTACGGAAGGCCTTTCCCAGAAAGTTTTAAGAAGGGTGATAAAAAATCTCCTGGACACCAGCCTGGGCCGCATTGAAGAATACCTTCCCCGTTCAGTCATGGAAAAAAGGGGGCTTGCCGGCATCCGCGAGTCTTATTTAAACGCGCATTTTCCCGAAACAGCCCGTAAAGCCCTGATGTCCAGGAAAAGCCTGGCGTTCAGGGAGTTTTTTCTTTTCCATGCGAATATACTGAACAACAGGGACAAGGCAAAAAGAAGATGCAGGGCAGTCGCGCATACCGTGGACGGGAAATTGTTTTCTGACTTTATTTCTGCCCTGCCTTTTAAGCTTACAGGCGCGCAGATAAAAGCGTTACTGTCCATAAAAAGGGATATGGAGCAGAACACCAGGATGAACAGGCTTCTTCAGGGTGATGTGGGCAGCGGAAAGACTGTTGTCGCGGTCTGCGCCGCTTATATCGCGGTCATGAACGGAAGACAGGCCGTATTTATGGCTCCCACCGAAATCCTTGCCGAACAACATATGAAAACGATATGTTCCCTTGTCTCTCCGCGCAATATAAAAACGGCTTTTATACGGGGAAATATGAAGAAAAAGGAAAGGGATGACGCGCTGAAGAAAATCGAAAACGGCGAATATAATATTATAGTAGGGACGCACGCCCTGCTCGGTGAAGACATCAGGTTCGCCTCTTTAAGCCTTGTGGTAATAGATGAACAGCACAAATTCGGAGTAATACAGAGGGAAAAACTTGTGAATAAGGGCCTGTATCCGGATACTCTTGTGATGACGGCAACACCCATTCCCCGGACTCTGGCCGTCACTGTTTACGGGGATATGGATGTTTCTGTCATCAACAGCCTTCCTCAGGGCCGGATTCCGGTGAAAACATTCCATATTACCGGCCGCAAACTGGATGACGCGTACAATTTTATTAAAAAAAAGGTTTTGGCCGAAGGGGACCAGGCGTATATAGTTTATCCTGCCGTCGAAGATTCCGGGAGGTCTGAGCTTAAATCCGTTACCGATATGTACAGGAAGCTTTCCGGTTCTGTTTTTTCGGGCATCAGCACGGAGCTGGTGCACGGGAAGCTGAAAACGGAAACAAAAGATAGTATAATGAAACTTTTTATGGATAATGAAATCAAGATACTCTTTGCCACGAGTATAATAGAAGTCGGGATGGACAACCCGATGGCTACGGTCATGCTGGTGGAAAATGCCGAGCGTTACGGCCTTTCCCAGCTTCACCAGCTGAGAGGAAGGGTGGGGCGGGGAAAGAAACAGTCGTATTGCATTTTGCTGAGCGACGGAAAAAATGAACAGGCCGAGAAGCGCATTGACGCCCTGGTAAAAATCAACGACGGCTTTAAGATCGCCGAAATAGATCTGGCTTTGAGGGGCCCCGGACAGTTCCACGGCACGAAACAGCACGGCATATCCGATTTCAGGGTTGCGGATGTCATAGAAGACAGGGAAATGTTGTTCCAGGCGAGACATGATGCGAAAAGAATATTAATGGAAGATCCCCGCATTATGCGCGGGTCATTTTCTTTTGCCGCCCTTTTGTACGGAAAGAAGGAAAGGAGTTGTCAGTAGGTTATGCGTGTGATATCAGGCACAGCAAAAGGAAAAAGGTTATTCTCGCCGGAAAATTATTCCCTCAGGCCGACGCTTGACAGGGTCAAGGAAAGCATTTTCAATATGATATCGGGCGCGCTGCCGGATGCCGCGGCGCTGGATCTTTTTGCGGGTACGGGCCAGCTGGGCATAGAAGCATTAAGCAGGGGCGCAAAGCGCTGTTCCTTTGTAGAAAAAGATGCCGCCGCGTGCCGGCTGATACAGAAGAACCTTTCATACACGGGCCTGAGCGGTTGCGCGACATTGATAAGAGGAGATGTCCTGGCCAGTGTCAGGAGACTGAGCGGGAAAATGCTGAAATTCGACCTGGTCTTTGCCGATCCGCCTTATAAATGCGATTATTTCGGTTCCAGTGACGGTATAAATCTGTTGAAACTGGAATATCTGTGTGATATTATCGCCGTTAACGGTTTGTTCATAGCGGAACATAGATCCAGAGACAGACTCGATTTCGGGCCGGAGTTCAGGGAAATAAGAAACAGGGTTTTCGGGCAGACATCGATAACTATTCTCAAGAGACTTTAATTTAATATGAATAAAAAAGCTATATATGCGGGCAGTTTTGACCCTATTACCTGCGGACATGTGGATGTCATAGAAAGGGCTTCAAAAATATTTGAGGAACTGGTGGTGGCAGTGGCATGTAATATCTCAAAAACTCCGCTCTTCAGCGTTGAAGAAAGGCTGAAGCATATCAAAGGGTCGCTGAATAATATCAGGAATGTAAAAGTGGATTCCTTTGACGGCCTTCTTGTCGATTATGCAAGGCAGATAAACGCGAAAGTCCTGGTAAGGGGTTTAAGGGCCCTTACGGATTTCGAATATGAATTCCAGATGGCTTTGACCAACAGGAAGCTTGCGGAAAACATTGAAACGATATTTCTGATGCCGAAAGAACAATATTCTTATGTAAGCTCCAAAATGATAAAGGAAATTATTGCGCTGGGAGGGGACGCGTCCTGTTTTGTTCCTCCCGTAGTGAAGGAAGCATTGATTGGAAAGACGAGGAAATAAAATGGGTTTTTTTGAAGATATCGTGTCAAGAGTGCAAAAGGGGAGAAAAATAGTTTTTCCCGAAACTTACGATGTCCGTGTTTTAAAGGCCGCGCTCGAAATATATGAGCAGGGCTGGGCTGAACCCGTCCTTCTCGGAAAACCGGACGCTATCAGAAAGGATCTGGATACAGGTGATAAGATCACCATAATAGATACCGACTCATATGAGAAAAAAGAGGAATTCATCGACGCGTACTATGAACTCAGAAAACACAAGGGAGTAACAAGGAGTATGGCCGGGAAGTTCATGGCGAAGCCGCTTTTCTTCGGCGCGATGATGGTGCGTAAAGGTGTTGTTGACGGCATGGTCGCGGGTTCGACCGCGACTTCGGCCGATGTGATAAGGTCCGCCATACATGTCATAAGGACCCATCCCGGGATTAAAACAGCATCCAGCTCTTTTGCGATGATAGTGCCGGACTGCCCGTTCGGTTCGGGCGGCAGGTTTATATATGCCGATTCGGGCCTGGTCCCTGACCCGGATGCGGAACAGCTTGCGGATATCGCAGTCGCGTCTTCAAAGATGTGCAGGGTGCTTTACAATACCGAACCTATCGTGGCGATGCTGTCGTTTTCGACCAAAGGCAGCGCGCACCATAAGATACTGGATAAGATTGTTGCGGCTGTCGAAATCGCAAAGGGCAGGGAACCGTCATTGAAAATAGACGGGGAACTCCAGGGAGACGCTGCGTTAGTCCCTGATATAGGACAGAAGAAAGCTCCCGGCAGCCCTGTCGCGGGAAAAGCGAATGTGCTGATTTTCCCCGATTTGAATGCGGGAAATATTGCTTACAAGCTTACGGAACGGCTGGCTAAAGCCGAAGCCTACGGTCCGTTGCTGCAGGGCCTGGCGAAACCGGTAAACGACCTTTCCAGGGGTTGTACTGTAAATGATATTGTAACTGTTGCTGCGATAACAGCGCTTGAATCAGAACTTAACTGAACACCTCGCCTGCCAGATGAAAAATTTGCTCATATATGTAAAACAGCTTGAAAAAAAGCCCTGGGTTTTTTCTGAAACGCTGGATAAAGGCATAGTTGAAACCGGCGCGGGCCTGCCGTTCCTCACGGAAGACATCCTTGTGTCCGGGACAGCCGAACTTATAGGCAAAACGCTTTTAGTCAGATGCGCTATAAAAACAGCTTACAGCATCACATGCGCGAGGTGCCTTGAAACCATTGAAAAAGAGTTTTCAACGGACAGATTTCTTGTAAATATTGAGATAGTAAACCAGGATATTATTGACTTGACAGGATATATAAGAGAGGATATCATACTTGGGCTTCCTGCGGTGTCTTTATGTAAAAAAAATTGCAAGGGACTTTGCCCGTTATGCGGCACGAATTTGAATAAAAGCAGCTGCAGCTGTATGGAAAGCGGGGAAAAAAGCGACCGCTGGAGCAAGCTTGACGATCTGGATATTAAATAGCGTTTAAAATTATAAATAAGGAGAAAATAAAATGGCTGTTCCTAAACGAAGAACCTCAAAATCAAGAAAAGGGATGCGGAGGGCGCACGATGCGGTTAAATCCGTTCAGACCGTGGAATGCCCTGTCTGCAAAGCTCCTAAAATCCCGCACAGGGTATGCCCGAGCTGCGGACACTATAAAGACCGTAAAATCATGGATGTCGAGGAAGCTTGAATATGAAAATTGCTGTTGACGCGATGGGCGGGGATTACGCGCCGGAAGAAATCGTAAAGGGCGCAGTAGAAGCTGCCAGGGAAAACAGGCAGTCGCGCGGCATCATATTAGTCGGTGTTCAGGAAAGAGTCAGGGAAGAGCTGGAAAAATATAATACCGACGGGTTGCCGATAACCATCTGCCACGCTTCCGAGATTGTCGAGATGAACGACCCTCCCGCGGTTGCGGTGAAGAAAAAAAGGGACTCTTCCATCTCGGTCGCCGCCGATTTAGTCAGGAACGGCGAGGCATCGGCGCTGGTAACTGCCGGGAATACCGGAGCCGCGGTGGCGGCGACAGTCCTTAAATGGAGAATGCTCAGTAAAGTGGACAGGCCCGCCATTGCAACTGTTTTTCCCGCGCCTGCCGGATACACCCTGCTTCTGGATGTAGGAGCCAATGTCTCATGTAAGCCTTTGCACCTCCTTCAGTATTCGATAATGGGAAAAGTTTATGCCGAACACGTAATGGGCATACGAGATCCCAAGGTAGGGCTTCTCAGCGTGGGCGAGGAATCCACCAAAGGGAATGTCTTTACAAAAGAAGCTTACAGGAATCTCCAGAACATACCTGGAATCAATTTTGTGGGTAATGTTGAAGGAAAAGATATTTTTTCAAATACGGTCGACGTTGTCGTTACCGACGGATTTGTGGGCAACGTAGTCCTGAAATTAAGCGAAGGAGTCGCGTCTGCTTTGCAGGAAATGCTGAAATCGGAGATTGAAAAAGCCATTATAAATAAAGTCGGGGCGTTGCTTATGATGTCCGCCTTTAAAAATTTAAAGAAAAAGGCGGATTATGACGAACACGGGGGTGCCCCTTTGCTGGGAGTTAACGGCGTTTGTATCATATGCCACGGGCGTTCATCGGCTAAAGCCATCAAGAATGCGATCAACGTCGCCGAGGGCTATGTAATCAACAACGTTAATGAGCACATAGAAGACGAGATCAGGACTTTCCTGGCGTAACAGGGTGAAAAATTGAGAAAGAAAATAACTGCTTCAATAATCGGCACAGGTTCATACCTTCCCGCAAAAGTTCTTACGAACAAAGACCTTGAATCGATGGTTGACACTTCTGATGAATGGATAACCACGAGAACGGGCATCAAGGAAAGGCATATCGCCGGGGATGATGAGTATACCTCGGATATGGCTGCAAAAGCGGCCATGCAGGCCCTTCAGTCAGCCGGCAAAAAGCCTTCTTCGATAGACCTTATTATAGTGGCGACCATAACTCCGGATATGCTTTTTCCCTCAACCGCCTGTTTTGTGCAGGACAAGATAGGCGCAAAAAACGCGGCCTGTTTTGATATCGGCGCCGCGTGTTCGGGATATATATATGCTATAGAGATTGCGAAGAGGCTTGTTGAGACAGGCAGCCACAATACGATACTTGTGATTGCGGCCGAAAAATTATCCGCGATTACCGATTGGACCGACAGGAATACTTGTGTCCTCTTCGGCGATGGAGCGGGAGCCTGTGTTATTTCCGGGGAAGAAAGCGGAAAACCCCGGATTTTATGTACATACACGGGCGCGGACAGCAGCGCGGCCGAGCTTTTGATGATGCCGGGCGGGGGGACAAGATTCCCCGCATCAATGCAGACAGTCGAGAAAAAACTGCATTTTCTTAAGATGGCAGGCAGGGAAGTGTTTAAAAATGCGGTGTTGTCTATGTACAGGGCAGCCGAAAGGATAATGAAAAAAAGCGATATAAAGATAGATGAAATAAAATGTTTCCTGCCGCATCAGGCGAACATCAGGATAATCGACGCGGTCGCAAAGAAAATAGGGATATCGAAAGAAAAAGTTTATCTGAACGTCCAGAAATTCGGAAATATGTCGGCAGCGACTGTTGCAGTCGGGCTTGACGAAGTTTTTAAGGATTGGGATTTAAAGCCGGGAGACAAGATACTTGTTGACGCCTTCGGCGCCGGCTTTACTTTCGGTTCCCTTGTTATCGAATGGTAACCGCGCTTCAAGCCGGAAATTTGATTCAATTAATACGGGGTTATTTAAGTGAGAATAGTTTCTTTTGTTTTTCCGGGACAGGGTTCCCAGTATATAGGCATGGGCAAAAGTCTTTATGAGAATTACGAGTCTGCCCGGCGCGTCTTCGATAAAGCCGAGGATATTCTGGGCTTCGGCCTTAAAGCCCTTTGTTTTAACGGGCCTGAAGAAGAAATATTAAAGACCGATATATGCCAGCCTGCCATTCTGACGTGTTCTATGGCGGCAATGGTTGTTCTGAAAGACGATTATGGAATCATCCCGTCTTCCTGCGGCGGACTGAGCCTCGGCGAATATTCCGCCCTTGTTTGTTCGGGCGCCCTTGAATTCGAAGATGCTGTTTCTCTTGTTTATAAAAGGGGACGTTTTATGCAGGAAGCATGCGAAGAAACGGAAGGCGCAATGGCCTCCGTTATAGGCAGCGATGAGGGTAAGGTCAATGAGTTTGTGAGGCGCGCGGCCTGTGAGGGCATTATTTCCGTAGCGAATATGAATTGCCCCGGCCAGATAGTGATTTCCGGAGAAAAAAAAGCTGTTCGCAAGGCCATGGAAATCGCAAAGTCTGCCGGAGTAAGGAAAATAATCGAGTTAAAAGTAGCGGGAGCTTACCATTCCCCGTTGATGGAATCGGCTAAGACCAAACTCAAAAAAGTTTTGGAAGAGGTTGTGATAAAAAAACCTTCCGTGAAATGCGCATCCAATGTTCTGGGGGCATTTTATACAGAGACAGACGACATAAAGGCCCTTCTCTCTGACCAGGTGACCTCTCCTGTGCTGTGGCAGAAATGCGCCG
>JAFGBE010000051.1 GCA_016933315.1 Candidatus Auribacterota bacterium | reverse complement strand
TTGATTTCCCGTCTTTAACCGCAGTTATGCTGCACCCGTTGCCGAGGTGGACTGAAATTATATTGACGCCGTTTTTCCCTTTAGACAGTAATTCCGCGCATTTGCCTGCGATAAACCTATGGGAAGTGCCGTGGAAACCGTATCTTCTTATTCCCTCGTTCTCGTAGAGTTCGATGGGCAAGCCGTATAAAAAAGCTTGTTTTGGTATGCTTTGATGAAAAGCGGTATCAAAAACGCCCACCTGTTTTATCCCCGGGAAGATTTCCTCACAAGCCACAATCCCCATAAAGTTAGGCGGATTGTGCAGCGGCGCCAGTTCAAAACAATTCTTTATAATCCTTTTTATCTCCTGGTCTACAAGAACAGGTTTTGATATAAATTCGCCGCCGTGCACTACACGATGGCCTATAGCATCAATTTCATCCTTCGATTTTATAACCCCGTATTCCCCGTGCAGCAGAAATTTTACCATCTCGGCGAGAGCACTTCTGTAATCACTGCCTTTTACAGATTCATTTATTTCCTCACGGCCGTGTTTTTTGTATTTACATGTGGTGCCTTCCAGCCCGATTCTCTCGATTATGCCCTCGGCAAGAACCTTATGCCCGGTCATCTCAAAAATAGAAAACTTCAGGGAAGAACTGCCCGCATTAATCACCAAAATATTCATGCTAAAACCCTCACTAAAATCATAAAAAACCCGCAACATTACAACCGAAAATCATATTTGCTAAACAGATAAAAACAAAGAATATAACAAAACGAAATTACATTAAAGGTTTTTTTTCGTTTTCGATATTATACTCTTTCATTTTTTCCCACAGGGATTTCCTGCTGATGCCAAGCACTTTTGCCGCAAGAGATTTTTTGCCGCCGGTTTTCTTCAAAACCTCCGCTATATACCTGGCCGAAAGCTTCTCGACATAATCCCTGAGCTTCAAGCTATCGCCGGAGCCGTATAAGGCATCTTTCTTCTGCGGCAGGAAAAGGTGTTCTTCTTTCAACTCTTTGCTTTCCCCTGCCAGCGCAATCGCTCTCTCAATCGCATTTTCAAGCTCCCTCACGTTTCCGGGCCAGCCGTAACTCATCATCCTCTCAAGTGTCCGGGGCGCTATGCTGTAATCCGCATCTTTCCCGTACATCCTTATAAAATGCTCCGCCAGCAGCTTTATATCCTGCATATGATCCCTCAGGGAAGGGATACCTATAGGAATCACGTTCAAACGATAATATAAATCCTCCCGGAAAAATCCCTCCTTGACTAATTTGCCGAGGTCTTTTTTTGTAGCGGCAATGATCCTTATGTCAACATGCACGGTTTCCGTCCCGCCCAGCCTTTCAAAACACCTCTCCTGAAGGACCCTGAGCAGTTTAACCTGAATCTTCGGGCTCATATCATCAATGTCATCCAGAAATATCGTTCCGCCATCCGCTTGTTCGAATCTCCCTATCTTTTTTGCTTTGGCATCTGTATAAGCGCCCTTTTCATGTCCGAATAATTCATCTTCAAGGAGTGTTTCGGGAAAAACGGCGCAACTCAGCTTAACAAGCGTTTTTCCTTTTCTTAAACTCTTAGCATGGATAAGATTTGCCACAAGTTCTTTGCCTGTCCCCGATTCGCCGCACAGCAGGACAGATGAATCCGTAGGAGAAACCGTTTCAATCAAATTAAAAATCTCTTTCATTTCCGGGCTGCGGCCTACCAGATTGCCGAATCCCGTATCTTCCGATATCTGTTGCTTTAATTTGAGGTTTTCAACCTTCAGTTCATGTAATTGTTCTATCTTCTTCACCTTCAGGATAACTTCCTCGTTCATAAACGGTTTTACGATATAATCATTCGCTCCGGACTTCATAGCCTGCACAGCCTGTTCGACATCTCCAAACGCCGTTATCAGGATTACCTCTGTCCCCGGCCTCTCGCTTTTAATATATTTAAGCAAGGATATACCGTCCATACCCGGCATGCGGATATCGGAGATCACACATTCGAATTTCTGTTCCCTGAGCATATTAACGGCTTCATTCCCGTTTGCAACGGCAGAAACAGAGAATCCCGCTTCTTCAAGGCTGTCTTTCAGGGTCAGCCTTATACCCTGTTCATCGTCAGCTATAAGGATTTTCACACACTATCTCCGGCCGGAGGGAATTTAATCACAAATTCCGTCCCGGAACCTTTCCTGCTCCTGACATCAATCATACCGTTATGATTCCTGATTATGTTATGCGTTATGGACAGTCCGAGGCCCACGCCGCGGCCCGAAATTTTGGATGTATAGAACAAATCGAATATCTTCGGTAATTCAACATCGTCTATCCCGCAACCGTTATCCTTGATTTTCACAACTACAAAACCATTTTCTGTTCCGGTGCTTATCTCTATCTTTCCCCCGTCATCAACCGCATCAACAGCATTAATCAAAAAGTTAAGGAAAGCCTGCTGTAAATCGGACATATCACCCGTAATTTTAGCGATGGGAACTTTATACTTTGTTTTAACGTCGACCTTTTTTTCCTCTATCTTGTGTTCTATAAAAGCCAGCGATTTCTCCATGACCTCATTGATATCCACGGGAACCGCGCTTGTTTTGCTCTGTGAAAACTCAAATCTCAGAATCTTCCTTATTGTATCGCGTATCCTCTGCAGCCCGCTGTAAACCATATCCAGATACTCGGCCTCTTTTGATGAAAGGTCCTGCTGCTTTCTCAGTTGGGCAACTGCGTTTATCATTCCTCCGAGGGGATTATTGATTTCATGGGCTATGCCGGCCGCAAGCTGTCCTGTCGCAGCCAGCCTCTGGGCAATAATCATCTGCCTTTCCTTCCTGTCAACTTCGTTGTGCAGGCTTTCAAGCCTGTCCTGATTTATGTTCTTAAGGTTCTGCAGTTCAACCGTCATCTTATTAAAAACATTTATAAATGAGGAAATCTCATCCTGCCCCTTGAAAACCTCTATTGTCTTGCCGTAATTCTCTCTGGACATGTTTTCCAGCCGTTCGCGAAGGCGCTCAAGAGGCCTCAATATAAAACCCGAAATCATCATATATGCAACCCACGATATTACAATCATGCTTAATATAAAAATCAATATTGAAAATTTAAAGGTGTTTGCTATTATTTTGCCGGTAAACGGCTCCCTGTTTATATCGGCGGAAACAAACAGCGAGTTTTTATTATTCGGGACATAGATATCACTGCCGGCTTTTACCTGCGCATCTTCTTTCCCGCTGACAGTTATGTTCACTATATAAGGGAATTTTTCGGACAGGGAATCGAGTTTCCGGCCTGCTGCATCAGGAAGGGTTACATCCGATACGCTTAATCTGACGGTTTCTTCCGCAAGACCGCTGAAATCCGAAACCGTATTTCTCTCAATGATCAGCGCCTTTGTGTAGAGGGCTGTGAAATATGCGATGAACAAGCCGCAAATCAGCACCATAAAAGCGAAGATAACAATTATGAACTTCTGTTTCAGGCTCATGGAATAAAAGACCCCGAAAAGCAAATATCAAAGCAGGAGAATTGCCGGACAATCTTTGCCGTCCTGCGCCCGCCTTTTTTATCAAGCACCAAAAACCCTCTCCTCTATCCTGAGAGTTTCTGGATTAAAGCAATCAAAGGTAAAAACAGAGCTATAACAATAAAACCGACTATTACGGCCAGTGAGACAATCAGCACGGGTTCGAGAAGGGAAGTTAAGCCCGCAACTGCGTTATCCACATCTTCATCATAATTATCGGCTATTTTTATCAACATTTCTGCAAGCTCACCTGTTTCCTCTCCAACATCTATCATGCTCACAACAACCGGCGGGAAAACTTTACTCTGCCTCAACGGCTCTACTATCGACTCTCCCTCCCTGATACTATCATGGACGCTTTCGACAGCCGTTGATATCACCTCATTGCCGACAGTATCTTTTACTATCGACAGCGCCTGCAGAATAGGGACTCCGCTTGTAATCAGCGTTCCGAGAGTCCTGGTAAATCGCGCAATTGCAACCTTGCGCACAAGCGACCCGAAAATAGGCATATTGAGTTTTAAAGAATCCATGGTCAGCTTGCCCTTTTTAGTCTTTGCAAGCAGTTTTATTAAAACTACTATCAGCACAACAGTTATAATCGGGTAATACCAGTTATTAATGCAAAAATCGCTGGCATTAATCAAAAACTGGGTAACGGGCGGAAGCTCAAGTTTCAGGTCTTTGAACATATCCCCGAACTTAGGCACGATGAAAGCCATAAGGAACGCCAATACGCCAAGGGCAACGATTATAACGAAAGCAGGATATATCATAGCCGACTTGACCTTGGCTTTCAGTTTCTCGCTTTTCTCCATAAAATCGGCAACCCTGTTCAAAACAAGCTCGAGAACCCCTCCCGCCTCCCCTGCTTTCACCATATTCACGAATAATTTTGAAAAAATCTTCGGATAATGAGCCAGCGCTTCGGAAAAGGTGCTGCCTCCTTCAACCATATCTGAAAGTTCGCTTACAGTTCTTTTCAGCGTAGCGTTCTTTTCCTGGCTCTTCAATACATTAAGGCACCTTAAGAGAGGAAGCCCGGCGTCAATCAATGTCGCAAGCTGCCTTGTGAACATGGCGAGGCTCTTGCTTTTTACCCCGCCGCCGAGAAAACTGAGTTCCATCTGCATAAAACTTTTCTTTCCCTGCTGGGGCGCGCCCATCACCGGTTTTTTTGCGTCCTGCTGCGTGACTTTCGTGGGAAACAAACCCTTATCCCTTAATTTCGCAATGGCATCATTGACGTTGCTCGCTTCAAGCGTCCCGTGGATTTCCTTGCCTTTGGAATCCATCGCATTATAATTAAACATTCCCATATCGGTATCCTCCGAAGGATTTAACTGATTTCAGTCCACAAAGCCACTTCTTCTATGGTAGTGTCACCGTCAAATAATTTTATCATGGCATCTTCATGCAATGTTCTCATCCCGAGCTCTTTCGCTTTTTCCTTTATCACCACCGCAGGGGCCTTCTCCATAATAAGCTCCCTTACCTCATCCGTTATAATCAGAAGCTCAAAAATCCCCGCTCTCCCCTTATATCCGGTATTGTTGCAGTTATCACAACCTTTGCCGAAATAAAACTTCTTGCCTTTCACCTCATCGGGTGTCAACCCTACCTGCATAAACATTTCTTCTGTCGGCTCGAATTCTGTCTTGCATTTCGGACAAATCGTCCTTACAAGCCGCTGCGCAAGGATTGCCTGAAGAGTAGATGTTATAAGAAACGGTTCTACATTCATATCTATAAGCCTGGTAATGCTTCCCGATGCATCGTTAGTATGGAGCGTGCTGAAGACCAAATGGCCTGTAAGGGATGCCTGGATAGCAATTTCCGCTGTCTCAAGATCGCGGATTTCCCCAACCATAATCTTATCAGGGTCCTGCCTTAATATGCTCCTGAGGCAGCGGGCAAAGGTCAATCCTATTTCTTCTTTTATGGCTACCTGAATAATCCCTTCTATATCATATTCAACGGGGTCCTCCGTTGTTATGAGTTTTTCCTCTATCTTGTTTATTTTCCGGAGGCAGGAATATAATGTGGTAGTCTTTCCCGAACCTGTCGGACCAGTCACTATAATGATACCGTTTGGCTTGACTATCAGCTCTTCGATGACTTTCATGGTATCTTCTTTAAGCCCAAGCGCTTCGAGGTCAAGTTGTACATTGCTCCTGTCGAGAACCCTCATCACAACACTCTCGCCGAATTGCGTGGGGAGAGTGGAAATTCTCAAATCAACATTCCTTCCGCTTATGTTTAACTGAATCCTGCCGTCCTGGGGAAGCCGTCTTTCCGCAATATCAAGATTTGCCATAACCTTTATTCTCGATGTTATGGCAAGCGCCAGATGCTTGGGCGGCGGAACCATTTC
>JAFGBE010000050.1 GCA_016933315.1 Candidatus Auribacterota bacterium | reverse complement strand
TGTCTCAATTTTCCATGGGCGGTATTTCTTCGTATATTTTGAGCTTCCTTCATTATGTTTTTTAAGCCGAGCGTTCAAATCCAATGTTTCACCAATGTAAAAACGTTTTGGATTAAGCTCGCTTCTCAAAATATATACATAATGCATGTCCCATAACTCCAATCAGCCGAAGCATATCTTCAATTGAAGATTCTGCTCCGGCGAAGGCTGATGGCGGGAGTGACGGGGCTCGAACCCGCGACCTCCTGCGTGACAGGCAGGCGCTCTAAACCAAACTGAGCTACACCCCCGAAAAGGGTAAGATGGTGGGCGGTACAAGGATCGAACTTGTGACCCCCTGCTTGTAAGGCAGGTGCTCTCCCAGCTGAGCTAACCGCCCATCATTTAATCTGATGAAAAACCTAAAAGATCAAATAACAAAAATAGTGATGAAATCCTCGGTGCCCCGTGAAATTCGGAGAATTTCCGGGATTGAGTACCCGATATTTTCTCCTAAAATTTCAGGGTGGGGATTACAAACGTCCCCGGAAAATCACTTCCCGAACTATTCCTGAATCAAATCACTTATAAAGATCATCAACCGTGCTCTCGGAAAAGCCGAATATTACAATATAAAATATGCCGAGTCAACAAAAAAACGGGGGTTTGTAACTGTTTCAACCCCCGTTTGTTATATATTTATGCAACCTTAAAGTGACGCGTCGGGCTTGATAACTTTCACATATTCGATAAAAAATTCCACTTCCTCATTCTGGTTGGGGCTGCTTACAACCCTGAACTCTTTTATTTCAGAGAAGTCAAGTTTCGCGGGAATCATCTGCGTGCCATCCCAGTATCCGCCGTCAACCGGAAATTCGGTAAGTCCGATTTTCAAAACCTGCCAATCTGACGCAAGAGGATTGAGTATTTTGCTTACTTCAACTTTCTTCCCGTCTGAATCTTCCGCGTCAAGAAGAGATAATCTTACTCTCTCCCCTCCTTTTTTGCCTTTTATCTTTATTTCCAGCATAGCGCCCGGCATATCTTTAGACGCGTTCAAGAGAGGATACTTGCCCAGGCTTAAACCGGACCACGTGTTCGGGTCAAGGATAGCCTTTAAAACATTCTTCCCGTTTTCCTCTACAACATCAAAACTCGCGCTGTTCTCCGGAAAAACATAAACATACATGCCCATCGCGGCATCGACATCGCCGTCAAAAAACACCGCAATATCTCTCGCCTGGCAGAAGCCCGCGAAAACAAACATCAACACAAAAAACAAAATCTTTCTCATCTTTCCCCCTTATAAGTCTTCCCGAATGTAAACTCGCCTTTAAAATATTCCGCGTCTGTAAGTTCCCTGTATAACTTGATCTCATCTTCAGAACTGTATTTTACATCATGTTTTGTGCTTTCATCAATCGAATTATTGCCTATCCTGTAATCGCACCACCCGTTGTCGAACCACTTGATTTTTTTCGACTCATAACCAACCGCATCCGAAAATTCGCCTTCCATAAACTTGTTTATTTCGACGGGGACATCTTCCCTTTTAGCCTGGTTGAACCATATTATGGCCTTAAGCTTGGGAAATGCCGTGTCTATATTGTAATTGTGCTTGTTGCTTTTAATCTGAGATGTCCCGTATACGCCCATAATCCAGCCGTATTCCGCCGGGTTCCATTTGCCGCCTTTCCATCGGTGGCTCAAATCTTTTCTCTGTTCGCCGGCCAAATCATCACGATAAGTCAGTGTTGCTCCCGTCTCGCATATCATCAGCGGCTTCTGTTTTTCTTCGCAGTATATTTTATAAAAATTCACGCTTTCATTCTCGGAAGTAGACGTGTCGTCAAGAGAGTCATGCGTAAGCCCGTAAGTAAACAAGCCTCCCCATATCTTTGAATCCATACAGGGAAAAGTCCAGCCTCTTTCATAGAAATCAAGCCCGACCCAGTCAACATACTCGTCTCCCGGATAAAATCCTGTATAATTATCTTTCCTCTCGCTACCGAGCCAGCCGTGATTCGGGCACCAGATGACGGCGGCGTTCGGAGCATATTTCTTAAACATCTCAGAGACATTCCTAAAAGCCGTCCTGTAATTCTCAGGGGTATGGCCGGTTTCTTCGCCCTTATCATAGACCGTATTTTTATTCTTATCCATCCATGTGCACCACGGATACCAGCTTCCGTTCATCTCATGGGCAAACCTTATAAAAACAGGATGTTCCATCTTACCGCATGCGGCGGCGAACTCTTCCGTATTGTCATAGGCAGGGTTACCCTTTTCCCAGTTTATGTAAAAATCTTCGAAGACATAAGGTTCCAGAGTCAGAACCGGTATCCCCCCGCAATCGATTACAGCACGGCAGAAATCCTTCGCCGTCGCCCAGCCGGCGGGATCAAAATCCCACCTGGGGTACTGTCCCTTAAGCTCCTTCTTCTGCCAATCAGCCCCGTGCGGGAAAAATATAAACTGTTCAAAAAGTATATGTTTCTGTCCGTAAGCCGACTTAAACGATTTAATCCCTTTACTGAAAGCATCCGCAGAATCAACAGCATCTTTATTCTGGGAAATTTCAGCCCAGTCAAGTACCGCCCCGACATAGCAACCCGATTCAGGCTCATACTTGGAAAGCGCATTGTTCAATGGCCGGGATACGGGTTTTTCCCGCTCTTCTTCTTTTCTGAAGCCCGTAAAACCCCTGAGATATTCTCCCGGGTCACTCTTATAGTAGGGTTTCCTCGATATTTCTCTGAAAGCCAACAGGGCATCTTCTGAGGAATTAATTCTCCAGTCTCTCTCTTTTTTGACATTAAACCAGATAAAACCTTTAACAGCGGGAAATTCGTTTTGCAGCGCGCTGTCCATATTCCTTATCCAATCGGCTTTGCTGCCCCCCGTTTCCGCCGAAGCGACCTCAAGCAGAAAGATATCCTTCCCGGGAAAATTGGCGGTCAACTCTTCATAGGCATCGGAGAATATTTCGGCGAATTCAAGCCATTTGCCGGATTTTGCCGGATCTCCGCCTCCGTTGTAACCGGTCATCCCGAGAAAATCTATGTAATCATCCCCCGGATAAGCGGCTTTAATATCATTCCAGCCATCCTTGCCCTGTTCGATCTTATAACTTATCGTCCAAATCCACTTGACGTTATCGGCTTTTTTCTCCCTGAAAATATCGACTATATGCCTGTAAGCCGCGGCGAATTTTTCGGCATTCTTCTCATTTTCGGCAATGGACCACGGGTACCAGTAACCGTTAAATTCATGTCCCCAGCAGATCCATACAGGGATATCAACTTCCCTGACATCTTCGGCAAATTTTCCAATATAAAGGTCCTGTTTTCCGGAAATAATATCATCGAGCTTAATGGCATCCCTATCCTCAGGATACCAGCTTTCCCATATGACAAGCGGTATCATGTTCCTGCTGAAAGCGCTGAGCGCTTTATCACTGTTGAACGGAAGCGAATAACTGGAATACCATGATATGATTGCGGGTTTCCGGCCGGCAAAGGACATATATTCGTCAATTCCCTCAAGCGAATCGGGCAGTCCTTCAATGAACACCCCGTACAGGCACTGAGCCGAAGGGCCATCCTCATCGATAATTTTCCCGTCTACAAAAGCAAAGCGGTCTTCCCTTTTTACAAACCTGATGTTGCTGACATAAAATTTTACTTCCTCTCCGTCTTTCTGGGGCGCTATGGAAAACTTAACCTCTTTTACCCTGTTCCAATCGAAAGGAAGATTCTCCATATAGCTTCCGTTCCAGAACTTGCCCGTAAACGGGAAATCGGAAACGGGGACAGTAAAAGTGTTCCAATCCTTACTTATAAGCCCGTAAACCGGTGTAGCAATAACCGTCGTCTCGGCTTTTTTGCCTTCCTGTTCTTCTGAAACCAGCGAAACAAAAAGGGCGCTGAGACTGCCGGCCTGCTTCGCTTCAAATTCCAGGTAATAATCATCTCTGTCAGGGGCAAGGCTAAAATAATTCGCTACTCCTACCGCAGCGCCCGAATAGCACCCCGGATCAAGCATAATCTCAGCCATATACCCTTTTTCAGCTTCATTGACAATATTTACAGCTGATGTGACATCGGGATATGAATACTTATAATCCACAAGCCCTTCGCTCCCGCTCTTGAAAAAGAACATCTCCTCCGCAGAAACCACATTCAGAAACAAAAAAATGCTTACAATGGTAAAAACCAGTTTTCTCATGCTGTAATCTCCTGTATACCGGTAATATACCTGTTTATTATTAATATGTCAAGACTGCGCTGCCTCAATATGATAATAGCAGATGTAACTATTTGACTATATGACGCTTAAAAAATATAATCAAGGCATGAGCAAAATCCACCTGTCGCCATATGAAATAATTTTGAAAAAGAGAAACGGCGGGAACTTATCCGAACTTGAAATCGATTTTATGGTCCGGGGTTTTAATGAATGCGCAATACCTCCCTACCAGTTTTCCTCATTCTTAATGGCCGTATTTTTCAGGGGCATGTCCGAGGACGAAATCTTTTCCCTTACAAAATCCATGATGAACAGCGGCGAGGTCCTATCCCTTTCAGAAATAAGCAAATATACGGTGGATAAACATTCGACCGGAGGCGTCGGGGATAAAGTATCCATAATTCTCGCTCCCCTGGCCGCGGCGGGCGGAGTGACTGTTCCCATGATGTGCGGAAGATCCCTCGGGCACACCGGCGGGACTCTCGACAAGCTGGAATCCATACGGGGATTCCGGACAAACCTTTCCAAAAAGGATTTTTTCAGGAACCTGAAAAAATCAAAAGTCGCAATGATGGGGCAGACGGAAAAAATCGCGCCGGCGGATAAAAAAATATACGCCCTTAGAGATATAACGGCAACCGTTGACAGCATCCCTCTCATCGCGGCAAGCATCATGAGCAAAAAGCTGGCAGAAGGGGCAAAAGCCCTTCTTTTAGACGTCAAAACCGGAAACGGCGCATTCATCAAAGATATCGGAGACTCGGAAAAACTGGCCCGGTTAATGGTAAAAATAGCAAAAAAAATGAAAAGAAAATGCACAGCTGTCATAACCGACATGAACCAGCCTCTCGGATACGCGATAGGCAATTCGCTCGAGATAAAAGAATGCATAGAAACACTGCATGACAGGGGCCCTGAGGATTTGAAATCATTATGCGTGGAATTCGCGGCGCATATGTTCCTTTTGGGGAAAAAAACAAAAAGCATCCAGGCGGGGAAAATCCTTGCGTTGCGGCTTATCAAAGACGGCTCGGCCTTCAGGAAATTGTGTGAAATGGCGAAAAACCAGGGAGGCGACGTAAAATCACTGGAAAATCCCTCTCTTCTTCCGTCCGCAAAATATATCTGCCGCTTAAAATCCGCCGGGAAGGGATATATCAAAGGTATAAACACGCATGAAATCGGATTGACGGCTGTAATGATAGGCGCGGGAAGAAAGGATTTATCATCAAAAATAGACCCGGGGGCAGGCATTATGCTTCACAAGAAAATCGGCGATTTTACCGAAAAGGGCGAACCCCTGGCAACTATATATACCTCAAGGAAAAACCTCACAGGATATGCCAAGGAAAGGCTTCTTGATTCATTTTCCATCTCAAAAACCGTTCCCGCAAAACAAAAATTAATCCACAGGATAATCCGTTAGCTTATTTCTTCTCATCATCCTGCACCCCGGCGGATATACTGAAAACAACCGGCTTATTAAATTTCATTTGTACCCAGACAAGGGCTTTCTTACCGACGATTGCCGACCTGAACCCGGTTCCTTCTTTCAAAGGTTTCCCGTCGGCCTTTACAGATACGCTGTTATCACCCCAGTCATCGATTATAAAAACAGGATTGACCACGGTTGAATTCCTGCTTTTCGGGTCAAGCGCGAAATCACACTTCCTGTCGTTCTTTACATTCTTAAAGACCAGCGCCCGCTGATAATAATCGTTTTCCACAAAAACGCTGCTGTCGCTTTTCATCTCTATCTTCCCGGGATAAAGCCACGATCTGGTTTTATCCAGCAAGTCCGCATCGTCACCTTCCCCGCTTAAGCCCACCAACATGGCCCACGTCGTAACACCGGTTGCCCCGGGATGCCCCGCGACAGGAAGCAAGGACGTATGAGAAGGCTCCCTTAAGAACTTTCCGTTGGTCTTTACATCCTCATCATAAGGTATCTTGCTTATAGGCCAATGTGAGAAAGTCCAGAAATCATCTTTAAACTCATACCCGCCTCTCATCTCAAACGACCAGTCCTGGCCGTAGTGCCCCCACCAGTCTTTATACTGCATGGGAAAGGTCTTGGCGTGGGTTTCATCGCTCTGGGCAAAGACTTCGAACGCAGCAGGCCTGCCTACAAGATTAACCCTGCAGATCGCTTCATTCCAGCTGCGCGTATCCGGATCCATCTTAGCCGGAGGCTTCTCCTGGGAAAGATCCCACAGAAAATCGATTTTCTTCCCCTCAAGGTTCAACATCGTCACCGCAGTCTGACTGAGAAACTCAGACGGCCTGACTCCGGAACGGTTTATCGTCATAAGCTCCGAAATCTCATTCCAGCTCTTTTCATATTTGGTATTTAAAGAAGGCGTATAAACTAATTTGCGCACCCCTGTCCCGTCAGGATAGAAATAGTACCATTCGTCAGCATGCGGTTTTTCGTTCGGGCTCATGCCCCACCATTTATATTCTGTATTTGCAAGCACATA
>JAFGBE010000049.1 GCA_016933315.1 Candidatus Auribacterota bacterium | reverse complement strand
TGGTGTTTAGTTCAATATGTTCGGGGCTCATAAACATCAAGCCTGTTCCGCTGATATTTTTTGTGAGAACACATCGGGGTTTATTCAGAAGACCTTTCTTCCTTGCAGGCTTCCAGTATTCAAAATAGCATTTTTCCTTTACAGACAGGTTGATTCTAGCGTAGCGGCGACGCTCGAATATCATTTGTTGTTACCCCTTTGCTCTTATATAATATATTATATCATTTGGGATTTATAAAACAAAATAAATATGATTTCCTGTCCTGTATGCGGTAAAAATTTTAATGTTTCGGGTGAAGGCGTTTTTGAATGTCCCGCCTGCCGTGCCGAGTTCTCCGTGCGGTTTTTATCCGGGGTCAATGCCTGGAACAGCAGGGGGGAGACCGGATTTTTCAGGTCTTTTATAATCTCCGCCTGCAGGGTTGCGTCGGAACCTTTTGTATTCTTCAATTCCGTGAAGGCCGAAATCTCCTTGTGGCCGGCTTTCCTGTTCTGCTTCACGGTGTTTCTCCTGGCCGCGCTGATAAGATTTGCCGCCTATGAATTATCGGGTTTCATAGGCGCCTCGTTATTTTTTGGTTCGACCGCGCGCCTGCCGGAGTTTCTATTCGGGATATCAGCCTCTCTTATTGCGCCGCTGAAGATGCTCTTAATAACCGTGTTGAAGGCGTCTGTGCTCCATCTTTGCGCGCTTCTTTTCGGCGGCAGAAGTTCGGTGGGAGCGACCTTCAGGGTGGTTTTCTACTCATCCGTTTCATATTTTGCGCTGTTGCTCCCGGTTGCCGGCGTATTAGTAAGCCTGTGCTGGGAAATGTGGCTTTATATGGAAGGGCTTCATGTAGTGCATGATATGCCTCGGTCACGTTCCGCGTGGGCTGTTATGTTTCCGGCGCTGATGGTTATGCTGCTTCTGATTTTAGGACTGCTGACGTTTTTTTCGCTGGCCGCCTAACCTCTGCAGCGCCCCGGGAATTTCCATTATGTCTTTTATGGTTTCGTCTATGTACGTTTCTTTCTGCTCTTTGCCGACCAGGATGGTCTTCATATTAAGATTTTTGGCTGTCAGCAGGTTCTGGGGCAGGTCGTCTATCATGATGAAATCACCGGTTTCACGGCCGATGTCTTCCGCCACCTTCAAGAATGCTTCGGCAGAAGGCTTGCAGTTGAAATTCATAAATTCTATCCCGTATATTTTCCTGAAGCATTTGGAAACATTAAGAGCTTTAAGGATTCTGGAAGCGTAACTTTCAAGCCCGTTGGTGAATATATATTTGGGGTTCGGTATGCTGAGCAGGATGCGCTTAAGTTTTTCCGCGGGCTTCAGCATTTTTTCTATATCGAAATCATAAACGTGTTTCAGGTAGCCCTTAACGTCGAAGCGGGGGTATTCTTTTATCAGGCCTGTCAGGGACAGTCCGTATTGCCTGTAAAAGCCGCGCCTTAACTCTTCCGCCTCTTCCGCGCTGATTTTAAAATATCCGGCCAGAAAATCACAGATATTCCGGTCGATCCTCTGTAAGATGCCCGTTTCCCTGGGATAAAGGGTGTGGTCAAGGTCGAATAACAATACGGTGTTTTTATTTTTCATGATTTTTCCTGAAATTGTTTACAAGCATATGCGCCTGTCTTGTCGGTTCGGGTATCCTGTAGCGTTTTGCGCTTATAAGGGCTATGTTGAGCGCATCCCGGAGGGAAATCAGATTTCCCACTGATATAAAAACCGGTTTCACATTGTCTTTTGTGCGCAGGGCGCAGCCGACCTGTTCCCCTTTGTAAATTATAGGCGATTTACTCCCTTTCTTTGTCCCCGGCTCGTTGAATTCGCCCACAAGCAGGGATTTTGCGCAACCTATCGACGGGATGTTATATGTGACTCCGATGTGGGAGGCCAGGCCGAATTTCCTCGGATGGGCGATTCCCTGCCCGTCGACCATGATAACATCCGGTTTCCGCCCGAGCCTGAGCAGGCATTTGCGGAGGACAGGTATTTCCCTGAATGAGAGAAATCCGGGCACATATGGGAAAGAAACGGTTCCTTTCGCCGTTACGGAAGACAGTATTTCCATCCCCGGAAAGGAAAGAACAACAGCGCCGGCAAAAAAGAGGCTTGTTTTCAGGGAGTAAGAAACATCGACTCCGCAGACAGTCCCGACGGTTTTTGTTTTTCGGGGCATTGATATTTTTGCGGAAAGCTTTTTCTGGAGTTCGGCGGCTTCCCTGAAGGATAAATTGAAAGAGTGTCTGATTTCAGGTTTCACTTGTTTAACAGAACGGATAATTTTCTGATGTGTTCGGGCGTGGTGCCGCAGCATCCGCCGACTATAAGCGCGCCGGCTTTGAATATAAGAGCCGCTTCCGATGCGAATTCTTCAGGCGATTGTCTGTAAAATGTCTGCCCGTTTTTATATTGTGGGAGCCCTGCGTTGGGTTCAGCCATGACCGGCAGGGAAGTTAATGCGATGATTCTTTCGACTATCTTTAGTATGTCCTGCGGCCCGGTCCCGCAATTGACGCAAATGATCCCCGCCCCGCATTCTTCGGCCCGATTTACAAATGTTTTAACGTCTACCCCCATGATGGTGTGGTAGTCATCCCTGTTTATATCTTTTGCGAATGACATAGAGGCGGCTACCGGAAGTTTTGTCGAAACTGCGGCTTCGACAGCCGCGGCAAGTTCATTGACATCCGTCATTGTTTCGATGATTATTGCTTCCGCGCCGGCGTCCGCAAGGGATTTTGACTGCCGGTGAAATATTTCGCGGAATTCTTCCTTTGAATAAGTTCCGAGAGGCTCTAGGAACTGTCCTGTCGGGCCTATACCGCCCAGGACCGCCGCCCTGCCGGAAGATGCCGCAAGGGCAATCTCTACGGCTTTCCTGTTTATAACATCGGCCTTATCCTGCAGGTTGTAATTCTTGAGCTTCGGCAGGTTGCCGCCGAATGTGTTGGTGATTATCATCTGAGCGCCGGCTTCGATATAGGCCGAATGGATCGCTTTTATCATTTCGGGTTTTTCGATGTTCCAGAGTTCCGGACATTCCCCGGCCCCGAGGCCGCGCTCTATTAGCTGGGTGCCCATAGCCCCGTCGCAGATGAGTTTTTTTCCCGATTTTAATAATTTATCGAATTTCATTCTCTTAACCTTGCCCTTAGCCTCAACCTTTTCTACTTAATTATTCTATATCTGTGTAAATCTGTTAAATCTGTGGTTAAAACTCTTTTTATTTTGGATTTTTATTTATATCCTTCAGGATTCTTCTTGTGCCAGTTCCACGCCGATGAAATTATTTTCTCGATAGAGGCGAATTCAGGCTTCCAGCCGAGTTTTTCCGATATTTTCTTCGAACTGCCCACCAGAGCAGGAGGGTCTCCTTCTCTCCGCCCGGTTTCAACGGTTTTTATCTTTTTCCCGGTGATTTTTTCGGCGGCTTTTATTACTTCCATAACTGAGTAACCGCTGCCGTTGCCGAGGTTGTAACAATCTGAAAGGCCGCTTTCCATTGCGAGTATATGGGCCCGGGCGATGTCGGATACATGGATGTAATCTCTTATGCACGTACCGTCGGGAGTGTCATAATCCGCGCCGAATATCTCCAGTGTTTCCCTTTTGCCGGCGGCGCACTCTAAGACCAGGGGGATAAGATGTGTTTCAGGCCTGTGGTCTTCCCCCAGGTTTTCAGTGGCTCCCGCCGCATTGAAATACCTCAGGATGGAATATCTGATTCCGTAAGCATTGGCATACCATACCAGGGCTTTTTCAAAGGCAAGTTTTGTTTCGCCGTAGGGGTTTACGGGCAGCTGTTTTTCATCTTCGGTGATGGGAATTTTTCCAGGCACGCCGTAGGTGGCGCAGGAAGACGAAAAGATGAATGTTCCCACTTTGTGCTGGACGCATTTGTTCAGCAGCGTCAGGCCGCATATCACATTGTTTTTATAATACTTCGCGGGATCTTTTACGGATTCTCCCACATAGCAGTTTGCCGCGAAATGCATTACGGCGTTGATTCTGCCCGCCGCAAAAACGGAATCGAGCTTCTTACCGTCCGCGGCGTCGGCGATTATTAAATCGCATTGCTTAGGAACGGCATTTTTATGCCCTTCGGAAAGGTTATCGATTACAATTACGTTGTGATTTGATTTTACAAGCAGTTCCGCCGTTACGCTGCCTATATAACCGGCGCCGCCCGTAATTAACACATTCATATGTATTCTCCGAACATTAAATGTTATATGCCCCTCTGAAGTAAAAAGAGATTTTACCATAGTGCCGGGCGCCGGCTGCAATGTTTTTTTGACAACATCATATAGATGACTCAGGCAATAATCCTCAGCGGTTTGCCCCTAGGGATTCGAAGAATTCCAGGGCGTTAGTCCTTTTATAGGATTTTGCAAAGCAAAACAGCAGAAGGGAATCACAGATACCAAAAAGAGCAATAGTAACCACAGATGACACAGATAGACACAGATTTTTTTGTTTTCTGTGAAATCTGCGAAATCTGCGGTTTCA
>JAFGBE010000048.1 GCA_016933315.1 Candidatus Auribacterota bacterium | reverse complement strand
TTTTTCTCCCCCTTCCATATAATGCTGTTCCTGTAAAAATATTCCATAGCTTCCTCCATCAAAAATCAAAATATTATATCTTGTCAGTTAAACGAATTCGAATATAATAATACCCTATATAAAAAATATACAAAAACAATTATTTTACCCGGAATGCAGAGGAAATGCAGAATTTAACAAAAACAGTTTTAATAACAGGCTGTTCTTCGGGAATAGGGCTTGCCTGCGCCAAAATGCTCCTTTCAAAAGGCTGGACCGTCTTTGCTACGGCAAGAAAACAGCAGGACCTTGAAAAACTCGAAGCAATGGGTTTTATTTCCGTGCCGCTTGAGTTAAAAATACCAGAATCAATAAGGCAGGCGGTCAGGACAACGCTCGAGCGCACCGGAGGGGCTCTTTCCGCTCTGGTAAACAACTCGGGTTACGGCCAGTCGGGCGCGGTGGAAGACCTTTCGCGCAGCGCCCTGGGAGACCAGTTTGAAGCAAATGTGTTCGGACTCGTCGAGCTGACTAACCACCTGATTCCCGTCTTCAGGAAACAGGGACACGGAAGGATTGTGAACGTAAGTTCCATCGCCGGGCGCGTCGCGCTTCCGTTTCATGGCGCATACTCCGCGTCCAAATTCGCGCTCGAGGCCATCACCGACGCTTTAAGAATAGAACTAAAAGGCAGCGGCATATATGTATCGCTTATCGAGCCCGGCCCGATTTTTTCCTCTTTCAGGAAAAACGCCCTTGAAAACTTTGAACAGACCGTGAAAATGAAAAACAGCCTGCATGAAAAAATATATGAGAAAAAAGTCAGCCTGAATAAAGCCGGCAGGTCCGAAAATCTCCATTCAAGGTTTATGCTTTCCCCTGAAGCGGCGGCAAAAAAAATAGTGCGCGCCCTGGAATCAAAAAAGCCTAAAACCCGTTATCTTGTCACCCTGCCCGCTTACGCCGGGGCTTTCCTGAAACGGTTTATGCCGGATTCGGTCATGGACTGGATTATGACGCCGAGCGCGATGAAAAAGATTAAGGACTAGTTTAAGATAGGTCAGGAAGTAAATTTTTCGGGGACGTTTGAAAGCCCCGCCGAGTCTTTCCGCACTTGACTTTTTTGTTCACTTGCCCTTCGGGCACCGTGGCCGCTCACAAAAAAGACACCCCTTAAAACTTACTTCCTGCCCAGCATTAAATATAGAGATAAGTAATTATTTCGAACGGATTCGGGAGCTGAATGCTTTTCTCAGTGACTGCCTCGGAGCCCCCATTGCCTTGATTTGTTTTCGCTCCCGGAAACAAATCAGTGGGGGCGAGAATGAGTAAGAAATATTTACTTATCTTTCTCCCACACAGGATTTCTTCAGGGTTTTCAAAACAAACGTCCACGAAAAATCCATTTCATGCTCCGCGACCATTGTTTAACCAGGAAAAAGTTCAGAAAAGCTTAAGTATATCTTTGACAGTCGTGGTGGCGACGCACAATACCGTGTCGGCTCCGCCGTAATAAACAAACACCTCGCCGTTTACTTCAACCACACCGTTTGAATAGGTCACATAGGGTATAATCCCTTTTCTCTCATAACACATTTCAGGTGCGAGAACCGGGGTTTTGTGCCTGTATATTATTTTTGAAGGGTCTTTAAGGTCGGCGACGGCAAGTCCCAGAGAATATCTCCACCTGCTATCCACGCCGTGATAGATATGCACCCAGCCGTTCCTGGTCTTTATCGGAGGCGCGCCGCCGCCGATTTTATAATATTCCCATTTAAAACAGGGCTCCATCACAATCCTGTGATTGAACCACGTCTTTAAATCCTTTGATTCCGCGCACCACATATTAGGCTCTATGCGGTGATATATAAAATACCTGCCGTTAACTTTTTCGGGGAGCAAAAATCCGTCTTTATTCCTCATCCTGTACAAAGGATACGACCTTTCGGCCCAGTTCCATTTTTGCGCCAGGAAATCCTTCAGGGAAATTGAAGTCATTCCTATCTGTATGCAGTTGTGTCCGACCTTTCTTAAAAGATTGCTCATACCGCTGACCTGGCCGAAAGCGGTATATGTCATATAAATTCTATTTCCCAGAATAACCGTTCTCGGGTCTTCAACTCCCCATCTTTCAAATCTATTGTCTTTTCTGGGAACGAATACAGGCCGGGACAATCTCTCATCTATGTTAAAGCCGTCTTTTGTGGAAGCGTAACCCAGGGAGGAAGGCATTTTATCTTTTTTCTGAGCCCTGTATACAAGATGAATCTTCCCGCCGGCATAAACGGCGGCGGCATTATAAACCATTTCCTTTTCCCATCCCGAACCCCTGGGCTTGAGAATAGGGTTTTTACAATACCTTTTCAAAAAACTCATTTTTTAATGCTCAGAATATCATTGAGTTTTGCGGTGGCAAGGCAGATAACAGTATCCGCTCCTCCGTAATAACAGAAAAGTTCATCCCCGATAAGAACTGTGCCGCATGTGAAAACGACGTCCGCGACATAACCCTGCGCTTCATATTCCTCGGCCGGCGTCAGCACAGGATGCTCGCTCCTGAAAACTATTTTCTCGGGGTTCTCCAGGTCAAGCAGCATCATCCCCAGGCTGTAAGTGCCAAAACCTTTTTTGTTAGGCTTGTCTTTCCACTGCACGCCATGATAAATAAAGAGCCAGCCTCTGTCGGTTTTTATGGGAGGCCCTCCGGCGCCGACTTTCGCTTCGTCGAACAAGCCCGGCCTCGGCTTCGCCAGTATTTTATGGTCGGACCAGTTAAGCAAATCGTCGGAATAAGAAATCCATATATCGGGCGGTATCCGGTGTATAAGCACATAGCGCCCGTTTATTTTTTCGGGAAACAGCGCCGCATTTTTATCGTCCTTATCGGGAACCGGAAGCACCGGCAGGATACACGAATAGCGTTTCCAGTCCCATTGATTGCCCAAAAATTTATTCACCGGGAGGGAAGCCATGCAGACATTGGCCTTTTTGCCGTCAAAACCGGCGTAGGTCATATAGATACTGCCGTTCAGCTCCACTATTCTCGGGTCTTCAACACCCCTTGTCTCGTATTTGTCGGCCGGAGAATATATCGGACTGTCCAGCCTTTTATCAATATTATACCCGTCTGAGGTAAACGCATAACCGAAATGCGAAATCTGGTCGAAACCCATACCCCTGTAAACAATATGCACTCCCTTATTGTAATAAGCCGCGCAGTTAAAGACACACCTGGATTCCCAGTTGTGTTCTTTTACAGGGCTTAATATAGGATTCTTGTCATACCGTTTGAACATAGCTGCCTCCTCCCGGTTATTTTTTCAAAAGACCCTTGAAATACCTGATGAATTCGGATGCAACCCTGGAAGAACAGTTCTTATCCAGGTAGTTTTTCGCATTCCTGAGCACATTCTTCGTTTCGGGCGAATTATCGAATATGTTCTTCATTGCGGAGCGGAACTGCGTGAAACTCCTGAACAGGAACACCGAGTCTTTCACCATCTCGACAAAATTCGAATCTCTCGCGACGAAGGGGCATCCTGCTCCGAGGCACTGGTATATAGTGCTCGAAACGGCAACCCAGGGAAGAGCGCCTTTATTAAAAACCGTCGCATCCGCCGCATGGAGATAATCATATATTTCCTCAACGGTTAATGTCTGTTTTCTTACCTCCACCATATCTTTTGCGAATTCGGCAAACGGCTTGACCCGCAGGAGCGTAGGCTGGTGATTGACAACCACCACAATATGTATGGGATATTCTTTTCTCATCTCCCACAGCCACGGGATGACTTCCGCGCCTGTCGCAGAGGCGGGCCCGAACATAAATACGATTTTTCTGTCCGCGGGCAACTTCAGTTTCTGCCTTGCTTTCGCTTTATTCCCCGGCTTCCACGGGATGCACGGATAAGGGATGTATTTTAATATATCCGAAGGATACCCTTCTTTTAAAAAATCTATATATCGACGGTCAAAACCCACGATGCCGTCCCAGTCGAACTGGTAGAAAGAGGGGTCATCGGTTAATTTGCCGTCATGGACAACGGTTACTGTCTTAGCTTTTTTCTTTATCCAGTGAAATATCCTGCCCAGTTCGTTCTTTGGGAACATACCTATATCTTCGGCCAGGAATATATCGTACTTTTCCCTCAGGAAAGGAACCGCGTCGAAAAAGACCGGGTTTGCCTTAAAAGTGCTGAAGCAGCGGTGGACATACGGCTCATCCTTGTCGACAATAGCTGTGCCGTGGAAACTCTCAGGTATGAAGGAAAATACTTCGATCTTGTGGCCCATTTTCACGAATTCCCGGCCTATAAACTCCGCGTGGATTGAAGCTCCCGAATCGGAATTCCACGCGCTCATAATACCTATTTTCATAAGACACCCCTTTCAAAGAAAAAAGGAATAACATGGACTTGCAGTAACCGACTGACAAATGATTTTACCAGAAAACCGGCGCTTAAGTAATTAAAAATTTGCCTGCTTGATTACGCAGGCTGAAATCACTAAAATGTTAAGGTCCAGACAATGAAAATTTCCGGAAAAGAAAAAAAAATAAAAGCGGTGATTTTTGACTGGGGGGGGGTGCTGATAGACAACCCCGCCCCGGGACTGTTAAAATACTGTTCACAGGAGATCGGTGTATCCCGGATAAAACTCGCCTCTATATTCTCCAGGCTGAAAGACCCTTTCCAGAAAGGCACACTGCCGGAAAAATCTCTCTGGGAAAAAATCCGCAGGGATATGAATGTCTCGGAAGAGACCGTCAATTGCATATGGGGAAATGCTTTCAGGGAAGTTTACTCCGAGAAAAAAGAGGTTTTCTCTCTCGTCGAAGCGCTGCAGAAAAGCGGTTATGTGACGGCAATACTTTCTAACACAGAGCTGTCCGCCGTAAAATTCTTTGAGGAAAAAAAATACAGCATGTTCGATGTAAAAATATTCTCGTGCCTCGAAAAAACAATAAAACCCGAACCTCTCATATACAAAATAACTCTGGACAGGCTCAAGCTGGACCCCGCCGAATGCCTGTTTATAGATGACAAAAAAATCAACGTCTCAGCGGCCAAAAAAGCCGGCATGAAAGCTATCCTGTTCAGGAATGTCCGGCAACTGAAAAAAAACCTCAGGGCCTACAGCGTTTCATGGGATTAACGCTTTTACTGGGAATCCCCTCTTTTGCGGTCGGCAAGCAGAAGAAGATTTTTTAACTCTTTTTCATCCCTGGCTTCCATCCATTTTTTGTCAAACTCGGGATTCTGCGTTATTTCGGCGACAGCCGCAAGGCTTCTCAGGTGGAAATTCCTCTCATCTTTCGAACCGGCAAAAACAAAGACCGCATGCACAAGTTCGTCGTTGGGGAACAGTATGCCTTCTTTGGATCTTACGATAACGGCGCTGAAGACTTTTTCCCCGGCCACAACTATATGAGGGATTGCCATTCCCTTTTTTATAACCGTGCAGCAAACCTGTTCTCTCTGTATAAACTTATCGAACAATGCGGCGCTGCCCAGGCCGACTGCGGGGGAAAGTGTATCGGACACCGCTTTGAACAAATCCAGATATCCCAGGTTTTTTTCTTTTAGGTCCATCACAGGGCTGGATTCCATCATCTTATGGAATCGATCTTCAACAATAGCGTCTCTCTGTATCACGACATCTTTCAATTCCGTCAAAAGGTTGTCGGACCCGAGGTCAATATCCCTGGATATAATCCTTTCAAGGGCATAAATCAGGGCAAAATCCCTGCTTGTCCTTTTCTGCCCGTATATCCTGTACCACACAAAACCGAAGAACAGGAAAAGCAGCGTGAGAAACACGACAAAAGAACCCATTTCTATCAAAAGGAAGCCGCACCCCAGAACACCCGCCACCTGTACATAAGGATAAAAAGGAGACCTGAACTTCGGGCGGTAACTCTGTATCTTGCTTTCACGGAACATAATAACCGTAAAATTAGCGAAAATATATAAAAGTATCAGAATGCTGGACGCCACTTTTACCAGCAGCTCGACTTTCAGGACTGTAATCACCGTGACCATGAACAAGCCGGTAATCATTATGGCCACATAAGGGGTATTGAATCTTTTGCTTACCTTCTGAAGCACAGGGGAAACAAGTTTGTCCCTGCTCATGCTCAGTGGATATCTTGAGGCGGTCATAATAGCCGAATTCGCGGTCGATATAAAGGCAAGAAAAGCCCCTATGCTTATCAGCACCCGAAGAGGGTTCCCGCCTAAAACAGCGGCTCCGTCGGAAATAGGCGTTAATGTCCCTTCAAGCGAAACAGGGTCCATAACACCCACAGTCACGAATATCACAAGCGTATAGATGATTGACGTGCAGGACAGGGAAAGGATCATTCCCAGAGGCAAGTTCCTGCCGGGGTTCCTGGCCTCCTCGGCCAGGGCCGCCACTTTTGTAAGCCCGCCGTACGATATAAAGACAAAGCTTGCGGCGGCAAAAACCGGCGATATACCTTTGCTGAAAAAGGGCTTTACTTTAGAGACGTCAACCGAAGTTAAACCGGCAAAAATATAATAGAACAATATGAGAAGAAGCCCTGCCACAAGAATTACCTGCGCTTTGCCCGCTTCTTTAATCCCCATAATATTCAACATCACAAAAAACACACAGCACACAAGGGCAACCGTCTCAAGAGGAAGATTCGTGACAACGCTGAGATACGCCCCCATCCCGATGAGGGCAAAAGCGCCTTTAAGGCTGAGAGAAAACCACGAGCTGTATCCGGCAAGCGTTCCCATTAAGGGCCCAAACCCCCTCATAATATAAAAATAATCGCCGCCGGCCCGCGGCATCGCGGTAACCAGCTCGGCCATACTTAACAGAGTCGGGATACAAAGAAGGCCGGCAATAATATACGACAGTATCACGGCGGGCCCGGCTTTCGCAAAAGCCAAACCCGGAAGAATAAACAGGCCGGAACTTATCATCGCTCCGGTCGCAACGCTGAAAATATCAAGCAGGGAAAGTTCTTTTTTGAGTTTTGAGCTCATCATGCCCTTTTTTCTTATGCTTGCATATATAAAATCATAATGTATAATAGTTCAATATCCAAAACAATAAAATAAACGTATTTTGTGGCATGCAAATTTTCCGGACCGGCAAAAATGAAGCCTATTATAGCTATTTTAATCCCGCTGACAGTGATAATCCTCCAGGGCTGCTCGCCGCTGGAGGGCACAAAAAAAATACTCGGCACATCAACCGAAGCCCTTGAAACATATGACATCCGTTTTTCAGGCGCTTTCGATATGCCGGCAGGCGAATGTTTCTCAAAAACCGAAACATTCATAAAAAAGGAAATGCAGGCAAGGATTTTTTTAAAGGAACGGTCTCAAAAACATATTGTCGCGCTGGATTTCAGAAAGGCATTTCCCAACTGCCTTGAAATGACGGAAGTCGGTTTCTTCTTTTATCCGGAAGAGCCGAACAAGACTAAAATCGATGTCGTATCCCTCAACAGCACTCTATCGAGTTTTGTCGCGGGCGAACTTCGTGAATACCTGAGAAAATCCGAGAAATAAAATACCACAGGCCGGAGGTCTAAATGGAAACTGTCAGCTCTTTTCTTTCAAAAAACCTTCTGGGCAATCCCCTGAAGGATTACCTCGCGCTGCTTGGAATCCTTATCGGAGCGGGGATAGCGGCAAAGATTTTCTCATCCGTCGTATCCAGATATCTGAACAGGGTGATGAAAAAAGTCGAAAGGGTCACAATCAGGAAAACCATCCTGGCCTTTAACCGCTCGATAACCATGCTGGTTTACATCACGGCTGTCCTTTTAAGCTCAAGGCTGTTCGAAGTAACGGAAAATACAAAAATTATTTATAAATACATAGTCTTTGTCGCCGGCGGGCTGATGACAATTTATATAGCCTTTATGACCATTGACGCCATAACACTGCTGCTTCTGAAGAAAGCGAGAAAAACTTCGACCAAACTTGATGACATGCTCATTCCGATAATAGGGCTCAGTTCAAAGATATTTTTAGTGCTGGTCGTTGTGCTTTTTGCGACAGACTATCTCGGTTATGACGACAACGGCGCCATAGCTGGTGTCGGCGCCGGAGCGATAATAATATATTTCGTGTTCCGGACGACTGATATACTTGCGGCATACCTGTCCGAACAGGTAAAAAAGACAACGAGCAAACTCGACGATATGCTTATCCCCGTACTTGGCAAGATAATAAAAATCTCAATTGTTATTGTGACTGTTCTTTTCATACTCAACAACTTCGGAATCAATATAACATCTCTTATTACGGGATTGGGCATAGGCGGTATTGCCATAGCTATGGCGGCGCAGAATACGCTCAAGGATTTTTTCGGCGCGATTGCACTTTTTGTGGACAGGCCTTTTTCCATAGGAGACCGTGTTATTGTCGACGGGGTTGACGGCCCCATAGAAAAGATAGGCCTGCGCAGCACGCGTATAAGGACGCTGGACGGCACCCTCGTAACCATTCCAAACTCCAAAATGGCAGACGCCACAATCAATAATATGCAGAAGCGCCCCACAATAAAAACGGTTTCCACCATCGGGCTGACTTACAGCACATCGGTAGAAAAAATGCGAAGGGCGCTAAAACTTATCAGAGAAATAATGAAAAACCACGATGGCACTGATAATTATTGGGTATACTGGAAAGGATACGGCTCCTATTCGCTTGATATCCTGACAATCCACTGGTGTAAATACCTGGAATACGAAAAATATCTGCAATGTATGGAAGATATAAATTTTAAAATCAAAGAAGCTTTCGAAAAAGAAGGCATAGAATTCGCATTCCCGTCCCAGACCTTATATGTTCAGAACCAGGATGGCAAAAACTAAAACTTAAGAATCCGATTTCCAGAGTTTTTCGAGAGTATATTTCTTTGAATCAGCTTTTTTGTTATTCTGCGGGAAGATGGAAAGAAGCCATCCGATGGGCTTTATTTCGGTAGTATGCTTGAAGCCGGGATAATTTCCCTTTATATGCACCTGAATGCATTCCGCGAGTATATTTACCGGCATCGACAATATCCTCATAATCCCTTCTTTGCCGAACCTTACGCCGACAACCACATCCGTGTATCCGGAAAAATCAACCCATCCGTTAATCCATATCTCCATCGTTTTGGATTTGCAGTAGGTGTTTTTGGTGCTGAGCCTGCAATCCCCTATATCAAAATTGCCGGTCACGCTGTCAAGCTTGGGGATTTCTATATTCTGTGAAACTTCCTTAATACCTTCTTCGGTCTCCTTAAATACGGGCATTTCCCACAAAATGTCATCTTTTATTTCAAAATACCCGCCTCCTTTCAGGGATTCCTTTTTCTCCCCCGCGCCGATGCAGGCAATTTTCCCCGAAAGCGTGCCTTTTGAGCCTGTAGGGACCGTCCGGATGCTTTCGTCAAACTCCGCAATATCAACCTTGTTCAGATCGAATTCCACTCCCCATGCGACCGGCCGGGCGCATAAGTCAACCCTCGCCAGTATACCCATGTTCCCGGAATAAAATCTGGCGGAGTCAATTTTTATTTCCCCTACGCCGTTGTGCAGCGAAATACCGGCTTTTGCCGAATCCACCTTTATCTTATTTATATCGAACTTCTTAAAAGCCGCTTTTCCCCTGCCGTTAAGGGAATCCGGTTTGTCAAGTTCGCCCGCGGCTCTCAATTCAAATTCAGCCTCGCCCGAAAAAAGCCCGCCGCTGAAAAATTCCTCGACCTGCAGCAGGCCTGCGGCATCCGCAGAAAAATCCATATTTTTAAGGTCACTGCTCCTGGCAGACAGGTTAAAGAATGAATGCTGTAGATTTCCTTTCCATTCCAATTTGGCCTGATTGTCATCCGGCATTTCCAGGCTGAAAACATTGTTCATTCCAAAAGCTTTACCCTGCAGCTTGACTTTCTTCGGCTTGCTCAGGTATACCTGTCCGGTAAATGAAGCCGGCTCGCCGAAAACATCTCCGCTGAAATCCTCAACCATTGCAATATCATCCTGGAACATAACCTTACAGCAGGCCTTCTGGAAAATATCCGTTTCCCCCGCGCTTAACTCGGCGTTTTTCAAAACAATATCAACTTTGTTGTAAGATTTTATTTTATCCGATTTGCCGTGTTTAAAATCCTGTTCGACGCTGATGTCGCCCCTGTATGACACATCTCCGTATTGAAGCATGATTTTCCCGAAATTATAATTTCCCTGCAGGCAGAAATACTGTTTGCAGCTGAAAAAACTGATTTCAACGCTTGCCTCTTCTGTATTCATCTTCCAGGGGCTGAAAAATTCATCAATATAATAATCCCAGTAGGACTCAAGCAGTTTTGTCTTCCCTTTAAAGTACCCTGAGAAAGATTTCTTATCCTGGTCATAATCAATGTTAACGTTTATATCTTCTCTTCCGGCTTTTCCGGCCGGGCTGTTAATTTCAAAATGGCAAACATTGTCATCGTGGGAAGATGCTTTCAGCGTAATTCCCTCAAGCCTTTTTTCCAGTGAATTCTCGGCGCGGTATACATCGACGAAATTAACCCTGCAGGTGTTTATACTGAGCTTCCTGACCTGGAATTCCCACTCGCCGAAAAGCGAAGATTCTTCAAAAAAATCCGAATCAAGCACTTTGCTTATATTCCACCTGCCGGTTTCATCCCGCCGGATATTTATCTGGACACCGGATTCCCCGAGGTCAGATATAATAATCTTTTTTCTCAAAAGGGGCAGTATGGCCAGGTCGACATCAATTTTGCCCGCGGATATTATCTCT
>JAFGBE010000047.1 GCA_016933315.1 Candidatus Auribacterota bacterium | reverse complement strand
GCCCGGTCCGTGATACCGGCCCTTGATGAAAAGTCAAGGCTGTCGGGAGATTTTACCGAAAAGCATACGCCCGGCAAAAAAACGGTGGAAGAAGTATCTTCTTTCCTGAATGTCAAACCCTTTAATTTAATAAAGACCCTGATATATAAGACATCGAAGAAACCGGTTGCCGTGCTCATAAGAGGGGACAGGGAAGTAAATGCGGCCAAATTGAAAAAGTTCTTACGGGACGAATTTGTGGAACTCGCGGATGACGCGCTGACACAAAAGATAACCGGCTCTGAAGTCGGTTTTGCCGGCCCGAAAGACTTAAAGGAGAACATAAAAATATTTGCGGACATGAGTGTTAAAGACACAGGCCCGGCTGTAGTGGGGGCGAACAGGAAAGATACCCATTATTTAAATGCGTTATCGGACAGGGACTATAAAGTTGACAAATTTATCGATATATCGATAGCCATGGTCGGGGACAAGTGCGCCAAGTGCGGAAAGCAGCTGAGTCAGTTCAGGGGGATAGAGGTCGGACAGATATTCAAGCTCGGCAAAAAATACAGCGATTCCATGAAAGCGAAATATATAGAGGAAAACGGCCGGGAAAATACGTACTGGATGGGCTGTTACGGTATAGGCGTCACAAGGACCATAGCCGCGGCGATTGAGCAAAATAACGATGATAACGGCATCATATGGCCTATTCAGATATCGCCCTACCAGGTTGTCCTGACGGGTCTGAACATGAAAGACGATAATACCGTCAAGGTTTGTGAAGAGATTTACAGCAAGCTTACGGGCGAAGGAATTGACGTTTTGTACGATGACAGGGACCTGAGAGCGGGGTTTAAGTTCAAAGACGCCGATCTCATAGGTATCCCGGTTAAGGCGGTTATAAGCGAAGCTAACCTTAAAAACGGCGATATTGAGATACAGGACAGGATGACATCAAAAAAAGAATTATTTCCCCTGGCCCGGGCCGTATCCGCGATAAAAGAAAAGATCGGGCAAACCCGCTGACATCAATCTGTTTTTCCTTGACATTTGCCATGCCGTAAAATATACTTTTCGAACACAATAAGTAAAGTCCTAAGTGGGAATACACCCACTTTTTTTATTGGGATAATACCGCCGGGAAAGGGTTTTTTTCCGGTGTGTTTAAGAGGAGACATATTTCTATGAACGGAGATTTGCTGTCGGTACTTGAATATTTAGAGCGGGAAAAAGGGATAAGCAGGGACACGCTTATTGCCGCCGTGGAAAGCTCTTTATTATCAGCTGCCAGGAAAAGCAAAATTACCGAAAAAGAGCTTGAGATAAAAATCGACCCGCAAACCGGCGAGATCAGGGCTTTTGCCCTGCTGGAAATCGTTGCTAAAGCGGAAGACCCCACAAGCGAAATTTCACTGTCTGAAGCAAGGAAAATAGTAAAGAAAGCCAAAGTCGGCGAAAAAATAAAGAGAGAGGTCAAACAAAAAGGGTTCGGCAGGATTGCCGCGCAGACAGCCAAGCAGGTTATCATCCAGAAAATAAAGGAAGCCGAACGCGAAAATGTTTTTAATGAATATAAAGGCCGGATAGGCGATATTGTTACGGGCTCCGTAAGAAGGTTTGACAGGAAGGATATCATAGTTGATTTAATCAAAGCTGAGGCATTGCTTCCGTTTAAAGAGCAGTGCCACGGCGAAAGTTATAATATAGGCAACAGGATAAGGGCTTATATTTATGATGTGAGGATGAGTTCAAAAGGGCCTGAGATACTTCTTTCCAGGGCGCATCCCAGTTTTGTGAAAAAGCTGTTTGAGCTGGAAGTCCCCGAGATTTCCGACGGGACTGTACAGATAAAGGGCATAGCCAGGGAACCGGGCTACAGGACCAAAGTAGCCGTCTATTCCAGGGATGAAAAAATAGATTGTGTGGGAGCCTGTGTCGGATTGAGAGGTTCGCGGGTCAAGAATATTGTTGCGGAACTGGGCAACGAAAAGATTGACATAGTCCGCTGGAATGAAGACATATCCGTATATGTCAGGGAGGCTCTGAATCCTGCAAAATTGAAAAATGTGGAGCTTAACGAAGCTCAGAAATCAATCACTGTAATAGTGGATGACGACCAGTTGTCTCTTTCTATAGGTAAAAAAGGTCAGAATGCCAGGCTTGCGGCAAAGCTTCTGGGCTGGAAAATAGACATTAAGAAATCGTCCGATGTCAATGTCCAGGATAAGATAGAGCATGCATGGCATGAGCTGGCCAAGATCGAGGGTATAGACGAATCTGTTGCGAAAGCGCTTGTAGAGTCGGGCTACACCGATATCGAAGGGCTTGCCCTCGCGACATATGACGATTTGATGAAGATACCGGGTGTCGGCGAAAAGACAGCCGAAAAAATCATTAACGCCGTAAAAGAAATAAAAAAGGATAAAACTTGAGGGTACACGAACTTGCTAAAGAATTAGACTTAAACAGTAAAGATGTTATAAAAATACTGAAGGACAACAAGATTACTGTTAAGGGCCATATGTCTTCGGTTTCCGATGAAGGCATAAAATTGGTCAGGGATTCCGTTGCCAAGGCGTCTTCCGGTAAAGCGCCGGCGCAGAAAAAGAAACAGCCTCATGCTGTCGAGGCAGCCAAAAAGCCGGAAAAAAAGCCGGAAAAGAAGAAAGAAAAAGAAAAGGAAAAAGAAAATGTCGTCAGCGTTGAGCCGCCTCAGGCTGATGAAAAAGAAAAGAAGCCGTCTAAGGTTCTTGAGCTGGACCTTCCGATATCTGTAAAGAGCCTTGCCCAGAAAATCAATACCAAACCGAATGAATTGATAGCAAAATTGATGACGATGGGCGTATTTGCGTCTCTTAACCAGATGCTTGATGCGGAAACCGCGGAGATTGTAGTGCACGAATACGGCTATGACCTGGCAAAAAAAGAGTCGAAGAAGATTGAACCGATTGAAATAATAGAGGAGAAAAAAAGCACATTCGAGGAAGAGTTGCTTGAAAAGGTGGAAGATAAGCCCGAAGACCTGAAACCTCGTCCGCCTGTCGTTACTTTTTTAGGGCATGTTGACCACGGCAAAACGACCCTGCTTGATTATATAAGAAAGACCAAAGTCGTTTCGAAGGAACACGGCGGCATAACACAGCATATAGGAGCGTACAGGGTCAATTCGTCGCATGGCTCTATCGCGTTTTTGGATACGCCCGGCCATGAGGCTTTCACCGCCATGAGGGCGAGGGGCGCTAATGTGACCGATATAGCCGTCTTGATTATTGCGGCGGATGACGGTATCATGCCCCAGACGGTTGAGGCGATAAACCATTCCAAAGCTGCGGGCGTTGCCATTATGGTTGCAATTACCAAAGTTGATAAACCTACCGCAAACGTTGAGCGTGTAAAAAGGCAGCTTGCGGAATTAAACCTGGTTCCGGAAGACTGGGGTGGGGAAATCATCTGCTGTGAGGTTTCCGGGATTACTGGCGAAGGCGTGGAACATTTCCTTGAGATGATTTCTCTTCAGGCTGAGATACTTGAACTTAAAGCAAACCCGGACCGTCTCGCCGAGGGGACCGTTATTGAGGCTAAAATGACCCGTGACAGAGGCCCCATAGTGGTAGTGCTGGTCAGGAAGGGAACCTTAAAAAGAGGCGATATTATTATCAGCGGCATGTATTTCGGCAAGGTCAAAGCCCTTATTGATGAACACGGCAAAAGCCTTAACAGCGCAGGGCCTTCAGTCCCTGTTGAAATATTGGGGTTACTCGGGGTTCCCGATGCGGGCTCCGAATTCCGTGTTGTTTCCAGCGAAAAAACAGCCAGGAGCATTGCAGAGCACAGGCAGGAAAAATACAAGGGAGAACTTCTTGATAAGAGGCAGAAGGTTACACTTGAGAATCTTTATGACCGTATTAAGCAGGGGGCTTCGCGGGAACTTCGTATAGTCCTTAAATGTGATGTCCAGGGTTCGATAGAAGCTATCATTAAGTCTTTGCAGGCTATAGATTCACAGGAGGTTGTCCTTAATATAATCCATAACGGGCTCGGGGATATAAACGATTCCGACATAATGCTTGCCTCGGCTTCCAATGGTATAGTGATCGGTTTTCATGTCCGGACGACGCCGGGCATTAAAGACCTTGCCAAGACGCAGGGTGTGGAAATCAGGAATTATAAGATTATTTACGATTTGATAAATGAAATAAGACTGGGCCTTGAAGGCCTGCTGGAACCCGAACAGAAAGAAGTTGTTACAGGGCATGCTGAAGTAAGGCAGGTCTTTAAAATTTCCAAAATCGGGAATATTGCGGGCTGCCATATGCTGGACGGCTATATCAACAGGAGTTCATTTGTCAGGGTCCAGCGCGACGGCGAAGCGATATTTGAAGGCAAGATCGATTCACTTAAAAGATTTAAGGATGAAGTCAAAGAAGTGAAAACCGGATTCGAATGCGGCATTTCCATAGCGGGATTCAAAGATTTCTCGGAAGGTGATATTATAGAATCTTATATAATTGAGAAAAAGATCAGGAAACTATAAAGGTTTCCTGATATGCCTGTGCCAGTCTCCAACCCAGAATGAAAATTGGATTACTTCAGATAAAAATTGAGATCCCCTGGGCGTTATCCCTTAAAGACAAAAGAACTGCCGTCAAGGGGCTCAAACGCAGGATATCCGACAGGTTCAACGTGGCGGTTTCCGAGACGGGCGACCTGAATTACAAGAATTCGGCAGAACTCAGCGTGGTTACGGTGTCCAATGCGGCGTCTGTGAATGATAAGATATTTGCTTCCGTGGTGAATTATATTGAAACCGACAGGAATGTCGAGTTGGCTGATTACAGGACAGAACAGTTATAAGGGCGGGATAAGGTAAAATGTCTAACAGGAGTCTGAGAGTCGCGCAGCAGATCAAACAGATAATATCAGAAATTATTTTCAAGCAGGTGAAAGACCCGAGAGTCGGGTTTGTAACCGTTTCGCGCGTCAAATTAAGCAATGATCTGCGTGAAGCCCTCATATTCGTAAGTATCCTTGGCACGGAAAAACAGAAAGAGGATACAATGAAAGCGCTGAAAAGGGCCGCTGGTTTTATACAGCATAATCTGGGCCGGGAAATGAGCCTGAAATTCACGCCCCATATTAAGTTCAAGTATGATTCGTCGCTGGATCACGCATTTCATATCAATGAAGTGATAAAAGAAATAAAGAAGGGTGAGGAATAATGGAAATCAGCCATGAAATTTTGAAAGG
>JAFGBE010000046.1 GCA_016933315.1 Candidatus Auribacterota bacterium | reverse complement strand
GCTTTCAACGCTTATCCCGTAGTAACTCAGAAGCATATTTATACACGTGGCCGCGCAGTTGGGCCGGCTTCCCTGGTTAGCCTGTTTGGCAATGGAGAGCCTCCAGAATTTTTTTACCGGCGGAACATGCCCGCGCAGCAGCTCATCGTCTCTGGCGTCGAAAAGAAGCTTCCTTATATCCGAGTTCGCCCTTTCCTCTTCATCCGCAGTCTTTGCCATGGAATTGAAATCCTTGATCATTTTTAAAGCCGTAATATAATTCCGGACTGATTTCGAAGGTTCTCCTTTATCTTTCTCGAGTTTCCCGACAAGCCAATCTATCTGGGGAATAAGGGCGTTATTATTATTTCCGTATTTTGCGTTGTCAAAGGTAATTACACGTAATACCTCAATTGCGGTAAGAACCTTTATATTCTGGATGGATATATCTTCATTGTAAGCGGCAATCGTGTCCGGAAAGCAATTTCCGCCGACACACAGGGATAAAACAGCGAATATGATAACAGGAAGAATCAGTTTTGCGGCACGCATTTTCGCCCTTTTTAACTAATAATTGACTTTAAGTTTTCGGTATGTTACTTTTATCAGGATTTTTATATTTAGTTTATATAATTACAGCAATATGATTATAAGTTCTTTGGGGTTCTATGTATAGCATAAAGATCAGGGTAAGGTACAGTGAAACCGACCAGATGGGCAGGGCATACTACGCAAATTATTTTGTGTGGTTTGAAACCGCCCGAACGGAATATTTCAGAAAGCTCGGCTTCTCATACAGGGAACTTGAAAAAAAAGGGCTGTTTCTGCCTGTTGTGCACGCGAGCTGCGATTATAAGAACAAGGTCGAGTATGACGATGAGATCAGCATTAACTGCAAGGCCGCCGCGGAATCTAAAATGAAGCTGGTGTTTCATTATGAGATAACAGGCGAAAAAGGCGCATTTATCGCATCGGGCTCTACCATACATGTGTTCATCGATGCCTCCGGCCGGCCGGTTAAAATACCCGAAGAGATCGCGGGCCTGTTAAAAAATGAGCAGTGATGAAATTTATATGGCGTTTATAACCGCCCCGGGCGTTAAAGTCGCGGAGGACATCGCAAAGGGGCTTGTATCGAATAACCTGGCGGCATGTGTGAACATAATCCCGTCAGTAAATTCAGTCTTCATGTGGAAGGGAGAACTTCAGGAGGAAAAAGAGGCTTTGCTGATAGCAAAGACGGCGCGCGCGAAACTGCAAAAGGCAAAAAAATGGATACTGAAACATCATCCATATGAGCTTCCTGAAATCTTATATGTTAAAATCGACAAAGGCCATGAGAAATATATGCAATGGGTCAAGGGGTTGATATGAGAAAAATTAAAACAATCTGTCTTTTACTGCTTTCCTCTGCCATCATGTTTTGCGGCACGCCGGGGCGGACAGCGGACTTAAGCCCGAGCGAGCAAAAGCAATATGACAAGGCTTCAAGATACTGGGAGAAGGGAAACGAGTATTTTAAAGAAGGCAAATATGCCAAGGCCAGGGATATGTACAATAAGACCCTGAAAATCTATGACAAGCATATTGATGCGCTTCTCAACCTGGCGGTCGTATGCGAAAAAGAGGGAAAATACCAGGAAGCGGAAGCAACATATAAGAAAATCATCGAATTCAACTCTGATATACCGGATGCCCATCACAACCTCGGGGCGATATATGAGAGCCAGGGCAAAATCGATGCGGCGCTTTTAGAATACAAAGAGGCAATTGCCGCCGACCCGTACTTTGCAAGAAGCTACAATAATATGGGGCTTATTTTCCTGAATCAGGATATGGTCGACCAGGCGATAGAGAATTTCAGGAAGGCGACCCGGTACGCCCCGCATGAAGCGTATGGATATGTCAACCTGGGAACGGCATACGCCAGCAAGGGAGAATATGACAGCGCGATAGCGCAGTATAACCACGCAATCGAACTGCAGCCCAATTCCGCTTTTATCTACAATAACAGGGGAGACGCCTACCTGAATAAAAAAATGCTCGACTTCGCTGTCCTGAGTTTCGAAAAAGCCATTGAAATAGACAAAAAGAATTATGTGGCCTACAGGGGGCTCGGGGACGCGTATTATCTCAAGGGAGACACCGAAAAAGCCATTGAGAACTATAAAAAGTCGCTTGAAATAAACAAAGATTACAAAAATGCCTATCTCAACCTGGGCATGGCTTACAAAAATACGGATAAAAAGAAAGCCGGCGAATGCTTCGAAGAATACAGAAAAAGGGAAGATAACAAGAAAAACCTTGAAATACTTGATAAAGTAATAAATGAGATGAAAATAACAAACTGACGGCAACTATTACGGGAGGTTAAAATGTCCTTGCATCCTAGTTTCGGCAAAAACTCAAAAATCAAGCAGAAAAGAAATGTATTAAAACGCTACGAAAGGATCGATATCCTGAAGAAAAAAGAGAAGTGGAATGAAAAAGACAGTTCCATATTCCATCTTCCCAAGACCAAAAGCGAAGCATAACCGTGCTTGAACGTCTTCAGAAATATCTTGCGGGCGCGGGTGTTGCTTCAAGGCGAAAATGCGAAGAATTAATACAACAGGGATTAATCAGCGTAAACAGTGAGACAATAAGAAAACCCGGTTTTAAGATAGATCCTGAGAAAGATGTCATCTGTATAAACAACAGGCGTCTGAAGCCAGGAGACAAAAAGTATTACATACTGAATAAACCCGGCGGATATGTATGTTCCTGTTCAAAGAATGACAATGCGCCCATAGTGACAGAGTTGATACCGGAAAAAAAATTGTTCCCTGTCGGAAGGCTGGACAAAAATACCGAAGGCCTTATAATTCTTACAAACGACGGCGATTTCGGGCAATCAGTCATTCACCCGAGCGCGAACCTGTGGAAAGAGTACTATGTCGTCCTGGACAGGGGAATCAGCTCAGATGACATGGAGAGATTCTCGCTGGGCATTGAAATCGACGGCAGGCCGACGGCGCCGGCAAGAATATCTTCAGCCGCTGGAAACGGCAGGAAATTGACTGTTTCAATAACGGAAGGGCGCAACAGGCAAATAAGAAAAATGTTTTCAGCGCTCGGATATAAGATAGTATATCTCAAGAGGACAAAGATAGGGCGTTTAAACATAGGAAATTTAAAGCCGGGATATTATAAGCCGGTATCAAAAGACTTCTTATGGAAAAAAATATTTTCAGAATAATAATTTTTCTTGCTGTATTTTTCCTTATTTCTTCCCGAACGTGCTGCTTCGCGCTTTTCTGCGAAATAACGGGCGATAATGTCAACGTAAGGGCAGGCGCAGGGACAAACTACGACGTTATCTGCCAGCTTAACCGTTCCGACATAGTGAGAGTATCCAAAGTGGCGGGCGAATGGATTGAGATATATCCCAATGAAAAGATCTTCGGATGGGTTAAGGCATCGCATATAGAGAACAACAAGGTAACCGCCGAAAAACTCAACGTAAGGGCAGGCGCAAGCAGAAACTATTCGCTGATATGCCAGCTTAAACAGGGGGATGACGTTTCAATCCTGGGAGAACTTGGCTCCTGGAAAAAAATAATCCTTCCCGATTACGCAAGGGTCTACATATATAAAAAATACGCAAAAAGCATACCTTCCGCGTCGATCGCAAAAGCAGCCACGGATATAAAAAAGACTATTGATGAAAAGACGGAAACCCGCTCTTCGGTAAAAAGTGAAAACGGGGAGGAGCCGGTATCGGCTGTTACCGCGACCGGGTGGCTTGAAGATCTCGGAGTGCTGATAAACAGGCCCGGGACATACAAGCTGCTGCAGCAGGATAACAGGAAAACCATCCTGTATTTCATTAAAGAAGGCAAACAGCCCCTTACCTTTTTTTCAAAAAACCTGGTTGAAATAAAGGGAAGGCTGTTTTATATTTCCAGTTGGTCCAAGCCTGTTATAGAAGTCGAAGAAATCAAAAGGGTTAAATGAAAGCAAGAGTAACTTTTAAAGGCGGCATACATCCTCCGGAAAACAAGGGCCTCTGCGGGGAACTGTCAATAAAGGATTTCCCGCCGCCGGAAACTGCCGTGCTTCCTCTGCAGCAAAGCCTGGGCTCGGCATCCGAACCTGTCGTCAAAAAGGGAGATAAAGTCAAAAAGGGGACGCTTATCGCGCGGTCAAAAGGTTATATATCATCCAACCTGCATTCGTCCGTCTCGGGAGAGGTAATAGATATCAGAAAGTCGCCCCATCCGCTGCTGGGGGAAGCCAATGCCATAATCATCAAATCCGATAACAGGGATGAACCCGAAAGGGATTATTCCGCGGAAGAAGCCTCCGCCGATTCCCTCTCATCCGGTGAAATCCTGGAGTTAATACAAAATGCGGGGATAGTAGGACTGGGAGGAGCAACCTTCCCGGCTCACGTAAAGTTGAACCCTCCCGCAGACAAGCCCATTAAAACCTTTATAATCAACGGCGCCGAATGCGAACCGTATCTTACATCCGACCATTCGCTGATGCTGGAGTGCGCCGACCGGATATTAAAAGGCGCGGCGCTGATAAAAAAAATGCTTAAAGCGGAAAAATGCCTTATCGCGATAGAAGAAAACAAGAAAGACGCCATTGCCCTGTTCAGGCAGAAAATCATCCAGTTAAAAAACGCGGAAGGGCTGCAGGTCTTTCCTCTCAAGGTCAAATATCCGCAGGGAGCGGAAAAACAGCTGATCTATACTTTGACGGGCAAAGAAGTGCCTTCCGGAGGCCTGCCTATGGACGTTTCCGTCCTGGTGCATAATATAGGCACGGTATTCGCGGTTTATGAAGCGGTTTTTTTGAGGAAACCTCTTTTTGAAAGGATTGTTACGGTTTCGGGAAAAGGCATAAAAAACCCGGCAAACTGGAGAGTAAGGATAGGTACCACTTTTAAAATGCTTGTCAATCATTCGGGCCTGGCGGATAAGAAGATAAAAAAACTGATTATGGGCGGGCCTATGATGGGACTTGCCCAGTATACGGATGAAGTCCCCGTCGTGAAAGCCACTTCGGGCATACTGGTGCTGACATCTGATGAGGCGGCGGATTTTGAACATCTCGCCTGCATAAGGTGCGGAAAATGCGTATCCGTCTGCCCTATGGGATTAATGCCCGCGGAAATCAGCAAAATGGTTGAAAAGGGCAGGATAGACACGGCTAAATCGATAGGACTGATGGACTGCATGGAATGCGGGTCATGCAACTATATTTGCCCTTCGGGGACCAACCTATTACAATATATAAAATTAGGCAAATATGAATATCTGAGGAGCAAAAATGTTAAAAGATAAGCATCTCACGGTAACTGTATCTCCGCATATAAAAACCTCCCTGACGACAGAGAGAATGATGTGGATAGTCTCCGCCGCGCTTATACCGGCCGCCGGCGCCGGCATTTATTTTTTCGGACCCCACGCGGCGCTTGTGATCGCCGTATGCGTAGGCGCTTCCATAATCACCGAACTGTTCTGCGCGGTTCTGATGAAAAAACCTGCCACGATAAAAGACGGCAGCGCCTTCTTGACAGGGCTTCTCCTCGCGCTTTGCCTTCCGCCGGAATTTCCGCTGTGGATGTGCGCTCTCGGCAGCTTCTTTTCAATAGCTGTTTCCAAGTTCGCCTTCGGGGGGCTGGGGCATAACATTTTTAACCCCGCGCTGGCGGGGCGGGCGTTTTTAATGGGCGCATTCGCAAAAGAGATGACCACGTGGAAAACCCTGCAGGACTTCCCGGACGGCATAACAGCCGCGACTCCTTTAAACCTGCTGAAAGAACAGGGATATGATTCCCTGATGAAAGTCTTCGATTCTCATTCGCACCTGTTCAAAGAACTTTTTATCGGCCGCGTCGGAGGCAGCATAGGGGAAACCTCGGCAGCCCTTCTGATAATAGGCGGGCTGATACTCATTTTCGCGCGGGTTACCACATGGCATATACCTGTTTCCTATATTTTGACGGTAATCATCGTATCTTATTTCACCGGAGGCTTGTTCGATATTCCTTTCCACCTGTTTACCGGAGGGCTGATGCTCGGAGCTTTCTTTATGGCAACCGATCCGGTAACTTCGCCTATAACACCGAAAGGGCAGATAATCTTCGGAATAGGCTGCGGCCTTTTCACAATGTTGATAAGGATACGGGGGGGGTACCCCGAAGGAGTCTGTTACGCTATACTCCTGATGAATTCCGTAACGCCGCTGATAGAGAGGTTTTCTAAAACCAGGATTTTCGGAGTCAAAAGATAATGGGCCAGGAAGAAACAAATAACACCGGTTATTTCAAAGAACTTAGCAAGGGGTTCATCAGGGAAAACCCCATTTTCATACTGTGCCTGGGGTTATGTCCGACACTGGCTGTTTCCAACCTCGTTGAGAATGCGTTCGGAATGGGAATCGCTTTCTTTTTCGTGCTGCTCTGTTCCAATATCACAATTTCCCTGGTGCAAAAACTGATACCGGACGAGGTCAGGATACCCTGTTTTATAGTGATAATAGCAGCGTTTGTCACCGTGGCCAGCTTATTGATGCAGTGGCTTATTCCCGACGTTTACGCGAGGATGAGCCTGTACATCAACCTGATAGTCGTAAACTGTATCATACTGGGAAGGGCCGAGGCCTTTGCTTCGAAAAACAATGTCTTCAGGTCCGCGCTGGATGCAGTCGGCATGGGGGTGGGCTTTACCGCAAGCCTGTTCATAATATCCGCAATCAGGGAAGTGACGGGGTTCGGGACATTCCTCGGTTTCAGGCTGATTCCGGAGAATATAAAGCCGATAACAATAATGATACTTGCCCCGGGCGCTTTTTTCACAATCGGATTTTTAATGGCTCTTTTCAATCTTATAAGAATAAAAAAAGGTAAGGTCTCAAAATGACGCTAGGCCAGATCATAGCACTGTTTATGGGTTCCGTATTCGTCCAGAATTTCATATTTTCGCGCTTTCTGGGATTGTGCCCCTATGTGGGAGTATCAAAAGACACACCCTCGGCGATGGGCATGGGGTTTGCCGTAGTCTTTGTCATGACGATGGCATCGGCAGTCACATGGGGGCTTTACAGGTATGTGCTGATTCCTTTTGACCTGACATACCTGAAGATAGTGGCTTTTATACTTGTAATAGCGTCCTTCGTGCAATTTGTGGAAATGTTCCTTAAAAAGGCTTTTCCGGCCCTTCACAGGTCACTGGGCATTTACCTCCCGCTTATAACGACCAATTGCGCCGTCCTGGGTGTGGCGTTTTTGAATATAACACAATTTGAAACTGAATCTTACGGCTTCGCAAAATCCACATTACAGGGATTTTTTGCGGGAATAGGCTTTATGCTGGCAATGCTTATAATGTCCGGGATAAGAGAAAAACTTGAATACGCCGAAATCCCGGAAGCCATGAAAGGGCTGGCAATAGTGTTTATCACGGCGGGATTGATTTCTATCGCCTTCCTCGGTTTTTCGGGGTTCAAACTCTAGGGTGACTTATAATGGGCATTGAAGTAATAATTTATTCGACCGGGGTGCTTCTGGTTCTGGGCGCCGGATTCGGCATAGCGCTTGCTGTCTCCTCGAAGTTTCTCAGTGTCGAGGAAGACCCGAGGATAAAAAAAATATCGGATATCCTGCCTAATATAAACTGCGGGGCCTGCGGATTTGCGGGATGTTCAAGCTATGCGGAAGCAATAGTCACAAAAAAGGAAAAGGTAAATCTCTGCATGCCGGGCGGAGAAAAAACTTCAAAAAAAATAGCCGGGCTGATGGGAATAGCGCCCGACTCCATAGAAAAAAAAGTGGCCCTTATCCATTGCTGCGGAGGAGGGATAGGCAAAAAGAAATACGATTACTCCGGAGTGAAAGACTGCAGGGTAATCAATATGGTCGCCGGCGGTTCGGTGGAATGCGATTACGGCTGCCTGATGGGTTATGCCTGCCTGCGTTCCTGCCCCGTGCACGCCATTGAAAAAAATGAAAATCTGATGCCTTATGTCATAAGAGACAAATGCGTGGGCTGCGGCAGGTGCGTTACCACATGCCCGAGAAATCTCATAGAACTGGCCGAGTACGGCAAAAAAGTTCACATCCTCTGTTCGTCTCACGACAGGGGAGCCGAGGTCATTAAAGTATGCAAAGTCGGGTGCATCGGCTGCGGTAAGTGCGTGCAGGCATGCCCCTTCAATGCGATCCGGATTGAAAACAACCTGGCGGTAATCGATTATTCGAAATGCAGGGTCTGCGGCAAATGCGTGGATGTATGCCCCGTAAAAGTCATATATGACTGGAGAAAAGATTTTACCGTGCCGGGAAAACAGCAGAAATCGGGGAAGAAAAATGAACTTTGAAAAACTGAAAAAGCTGGTTGCTTCGGGGAATGTGCCCGAAGTGCGCAGGTTTGTCGAAGACCTGCTGGGCGCAGGAACCGATCCCCTTAAGATTTTGAACTCCGGGCTTATAGAAGCAATGGAAGAGATAGGCGAAAAATTCAAAAAAAACGAAGTTTACGTGCCTGAAGTGCTGATGGCCGCGCGCGCTATGAAAGAGGGAGTCTCAATCCTAAAACCATTATTGTCTTCGGAACAGCTGGGGACAAAGGGGTGCATAGTAATCGGCACTGTGAAGGGGGACCTTCACGATATAGGAAAAAACATCGTCGCTATGATGCTGGAGGGGGCGGGCTTCAGGGTAATAGACCTCGGAGTCGATGTGGCCCCAGAAAAATTCTTATCGGCCGTCAGCGAGCATAAAGCTGACCTTGTTGCGATATCCGCTCTTCTTACGACCACCATGCCTTCAATGAAGGCGACTGTAAGCCTGCTGAAGGCCGAAGGGCCGGACGATTTAAAAATAATGGTCGGAGGGGCGCCTGTCACAAAAGAATTCTCCGAAGAGATACAGGCCGACGGGTTTTCCGAAGAAGCAGGCACAGCAGTAGATATAGCAAAAAAACTGATTTCCAGTTAAGCGGGAGGAATTGATTATGCCTTTTATCATTGACGGTAAAAAAGTATCGCTTCAAATAAAAGATGAGCTGCGGGCCGCGGTTTCAGCATTGAAAAGGGAGAAAAACATCGTTCCCGGCCTGGCTGTCGTACTGGTGGGCAGCAACCCCGCGTCCAAAGTATACGTGTCAATGAAAGAAAAAGCATGCGCGGAGGTAGGGGTCTACTCCGAAAAACATCTGATAGGCGAAGATGTTTCCACCGAAAAACTCGTGGAACTGATAAAGTCATTAAATAAATCAGGAAAAATCCACGGCATCCTGGTCCAGCTTCCTTTGCCCGGGCACATAAAGGAGGAACAAGTCATAGAATCGGTGTCTCCGCTAAAGGATGTGGATTGTTTCCATCCCTATAATGTCGGGAGGCTTCTCATAGGAGACCCTGTCATGCTGCCGTGCACACCGGCGGGAATACAGCAACTTCTTCTTAAATCCGGCATAAACCCCGAGGGCAGGCATGTGGTCATACTCGGGAGAAGCAATATCGTGGGAAAACCCCTCTTTTCCATACTTTGCCAGAAATCCGCCGGCGCAAACGCGACCGTCACTTTGTGCCATTCACGGACGCAAAATATGAAAGAAATAACTTCAAGCGCCGATATCCTGATAGCCGCCATAGGCAAGCCTCATTTTGTAAAAGCCGATATGGTCAAGGCCGGCTCGGTAGTAATCGACGTCGGGACAAACAGGGTAGATGACAAAACAGCGGAAAAAGGCTATAAAATCGTCGGAGATGTTGATTTTGAGGATGTAAAAAACAAGGTTAAAGCGATTTCCCCGGTTCCCGGAGGCGTAGGCCCCATGACAATTGCAATGCTCATGAAGAACACCGTTAACGCCTGCATAAGCCAAACCGGCGGCGGAAATCAGGGAGAATAAGTATAATGGACAAAAAAATTACAGTGGTGGGAGCCGGTTTCGTCGGGACCGCCTGCGCGAAGAGAATCATAGAAAAAAATCTCGCCGATGTAACGCTGATGGATATCGTCGAAGGGCTTCCTCAGGGAAAAGCCCTCGATCTCATGCAGTCAGCCGCAATCGAGGGTTTTTCAAAAAAAATACGCGGCACCAACGATTACAAGGATACGCAAAACAGCGATATTGTAATAATCACCGCCGGGTCCGCCAGAAAACCGGGGATGAGCAGGGACGACCTGTTTAAAATCAATTCCGGCATCATATCGGATGTGGTCGCGCGGATATCGGAATTCAGCCGGCAGTCAATAATAATAATGGTGACAAACCCGCTCGACGCCATGACTTATTTAGCGTTTAAGACTTCCGGCTTCCCGCCGCACCGCGTCCTGGGGATGGCCGGAATCCTTGATTCCGCAAGATACAGTTATTTCATTTCTGAAAAGCTCGGATGCATGCCTTCGGAAGTCAGCTCGACAGTCCTGGGCGGACACGGAGATACCATGGTGCCGATGCCAAGACTTTCAAAAATCAAGGGAAAGCCGCTGACCAAGCTCCTCTCCGCGGATGAGATCAACGGGATAAACGAACGGACGCAGAACGGGGGAGCGGAAATAGTCAAACTTTTAAAGACGGGGTCCGCCTATTACGCCCCTTCTTCATCTGCCGTGAAGATGGCGGAACATATCCTGAAAGACATCAATGAGATAATCCCGTGCAGCGTTTACTTAAACGGCGAATACGGGCTGCGGGATATATATTTCGGAGTCCCCGTCAGGCTGTGC
>JAFGBE010000045.1 GCA_016933315.1 Candidatus Auribacterota bacterium | reverse complement strand
TTCCTGAAAGAAGAAGTGACTGAAGAAGATATCGCAAAAATTGTATCCGGGTGGACGGGAATACCTGTAACAAAAATGCTTGAAGGAGAAAAGAACAAGCTGCTCAATATGGAAGACAACCTGAAGAAACGCGTTGTGGGGCAGGATGAAGCCGTAACAACCGTCTCAAACGCGATCAGGAGAAGCCGGGCGGGAATCCAGGACGAAAACAGGCCCCTCGGCTCCTTTATCTTTCTCGGGCCCACAGGCGTAGGGAAAACAGAACTGGCAAAAGCCCTTGCGGAATTCCTCTTCAACACCGAACACGCGCTCGTCAGGGTCGATATGTCTGAATTTATGGAAAAACACTCGGTTTCAAGGCTGATCGGGGCGCCGCCGGGTTATGTTGGATACGAAGAAGGGGGATACCTCACGGAAAAGGTGCGCAGGAGGCCTTACTGTGTGATACTGTTCGATGAAATAGAAAAGGCCCATCCCGACGTGTTCAATATACTGCTCCAGATCCTTGAAGACGGGAGGCTGACCGACGGGAAAGGGAGAACCGTCGACTTTAAAAACAGCCTGCTGATAATGACATCAAACATCGGAAGTTCTCTCCTGCTGGAATCCGGGGAAGATAAAAATACCCTTGACCGTAAGATAAGAGAACTGCTGAAAACATACTTCAAACCTGAATTCCTCAACAGGATAGATGATATTATTATATTTAACAAGTTATCAGGCAAGGACATAGGCAATATTGTTAATATACAGCTGCAATACATATCCAAAATACTGGAGAGGAAACAATTATCCCTGAAGATATCCCCGGAAGCCCGAAACCTTCTGGCGGAAGAGGGATATGACCCGCAGTTCGGAGCAAGGCCGCTGAAAAGGCTTATCCAGAAAGAAATCCTGGATAAGATCGCGCTGGGTATTCTCGATAACAAATTCGCGCCCGGTTCGGGCATAAATGCTTTTATCAATAAAAAAACAAACAAAATCGATTTTGAAAGTAATTAAATAATATCTGGAAATTACCCACCATAGACCTTATAATTTCTAATTAATGGACACTATAGAAAAAATAAAAAAGCAAAAGAAAATACATCCCCCGAGAATAATATTCTTCTCATATCTCTGCGCGGTACTCATCGGGGCGTTCTTGCTTGAGCTTCCCATATCTACGACGGGGCCCGGCAGGCTCCATTTCATAGATGCTCTTTTCCTTTCGACCTCCGCGACCTGCGTCACCGGTCTGGTCGTGAAAAACATAGGCGCCGACCTGACGACGTTCGGGCAAATGATAGTGCTCATCTTAATCCAGATAGGCGGACTGGGGATAATGACATTGTCTACTTTCTACCTGATGATAATAGGCAAAAGGATATCAATGAAAAACCAGCTGATAATAAGGGATACGCTGGATAAAACAAAGGGTATAAGCGTCAACGAATTAATAAAATCCGTCCTGCTGTTCACGTTTATCACTGAACTGCTGGGCGCGCTGCTGTTATTCATACGGTTTAAAATCTCAGACAATCCCGTGCTGCCTTACGGTTCCGACCTTCAAATAGCGTATTATTCGATTTTTCACTCGATATCGGCTTTCTGCAATGCGGGCTTCACTCTCTTCGGCAACAACATGGAAGCCTTTTCAGGCGATAATTTCGTGGTCATCACAATGGCTGTATTAATCGTACTCGGCGGGCTGGGATTTTTAGTCGTTTTCAACCTGCAGAACCTGAAATTCTGGAAAAGAGACAAGACGCTGAAAGGGAAGTTGAGCCTTCATTCCAGGATAGTGCTGATATCGACTGCCGTGCTTCTTATCTTCGGCGCCATGATTATAGGCTCTATAGAATGGGACAACACCTTCAAGGATTTCACCCTGGCGGAAAAAATCCAGGCCTCGGTTTTCTGTTCGGCCACTCCCCGAACGGCCGGATTCAACATAATAAACACCAATTCCATGAAAACAGCGACTCTTTTCTTTATAATGTTTTTAATGTTCATAGGGGCTTCTCCGGGCTCGACAGGGGGAGGAATCAAAACATGCACGCTTGCGGTCCTGGTGGCCACGACATATTCAATAATAAAAGGCAACCCGAATGTTACAGTCTTTAAACGGACCGTGCCGCAAAGGGTCGTCCAGGAAGCCATTTCAATAGTGGTAATATCGGTTTACATAATATTGATTTCGACAACCCTGCTTCTTATAACGGAGCAGACTTCGGAAGTCAGGAACATGGTCGCAAACGGCTACCTTGTAAAAGTGCTTTTTGAAGTAATATCCGCTTTCGGCACCGTAGGCCTTTCGACGGGAATAACGCCTTATCTGTCTTTAGCCGGTAAATTTTTAATTATAATAATTATGCTGGTGGGAAGAATAAGCCCTCTGGCAATAGCCCTCATAGTAGGGAAAAGGGAAGATTATCCGTCAATAAAATATCCGGAAGAAACTGTCATGGTCGGATAAAGGAGGTTATATGCAGTTTGCAGTAATCGGAGCAGGAAGATTCGGGACAAGCGTCGCGCAGGCACTCAGCCAGAAAGGCTGTGAGGTCCTTGTAATAGATTCCGACCCGGAAAAAGTCCAGGAAATCAACGAAATCGCAACCCATGCCGTCGCGATGGACGCAACCGATGAAAAGGCCCTTAAAGCAGTGGGCATAGAAAATATAGATGTCGCCATCGTTTCAATCGCCGAAACGCTCGAATCAAGCATCCTGGTGACAATGATACTGAAGGAACTGGGCGTTAAGACGGTCATCTCAAAAGCCCGGACGCTGCTTCACGGGAAACTGCTGCAAAAAGTCGGCGCGGACAGGGTAATATTCCCGGAAAGGGATATGGGTACACGCCTGGCAAACAGCCTCGTTTCGCCCGACATATTCGAACAAATTGAGATATCCCCCGGATACAATATAGCCGAACTTGAGATCCCTCATTCACTCGACGGGAAAACACTCAACGAAAGCGGTATAAGAAAAAAATTCAACATCAACGTAATCGCCATAAAAAGCAAGAACGACAAGAATGCCAAGGGAAAGATATCCATCAATATCACACCGACACCGAACCATCTGCTCAAGGAAGGCGAGATAATCGTCGTTATAGGGGAAACCGATAAAATAGAGAAATTCAAGGAACTATAGAAACTCACAGGGAGACTGAAAATGAAAAAAGTGTGTTTTGCCGCAATCGCAATATTAATATCTTTATGCACATATTCCCACGCCTTATTCGCGCCTTCATCCGGAAAAAACGTCACGACCACGGCGGGGAACTTCAAACAGGTCAATTCCACGATAAAAGTGCTGGCTGTGCTGCCTCTGGACAACGACACAGGGAAAGAGGAAGCGGGGGGATGGCTGCGGGACGCCCTTATCGAAGGTTTTGAATCCTACAGTTTTTACCTGGTTCTAAATCAGGAAACTATAGACAGCAAACTGAAGGAAGCAAACATAGATGACATTTACTCATGCTCGCCCCAGAAGCTCGGCGAAATACTGGGGGCCGAAGGACTGGTTTACGGGCGGATGACACTCTTCAAGGAAGATGTGAACATCGTATCAGCCTCTGTGAAGAGCGGAGCTCGCATCCAGGTTGTGCATGCGCCTACAGGCAGGGTGATCTATGATTCCCAGCAATTCGACAACACAAAAAGCCTGACACCCGGAGGCATCATATTCGCTTCTATCGAGGCAATAAGGAATCTCAGGAACAACCTGCTGAAGAAATACCCTTTGAAGAAGAAAGTCGAGACTTATAAAAGGGTCCGCTGAAAAATTAAAGTTCGCCCTTTTTTTCCAGAATTTTTCTGAGTTCAAGCAGGGCTTCGGGAACGCCTATATCTCCCCAATACCCCTGCAGTTCATATCCTCTGACATCAAGGCCGTCTTTAATCATCATTATTACCGCATCGGTAAGCTCATATTCTCCTCTAACCGACTTCTGGAGTTTTGATGTGTAATCAAATATTTCAGGCCGGAAAATATAAATGCCGGCGTTTTCGAGGTCAGAAACAGCGGTCCCCGGCTGCGGCTTTTCCACCAGGCCGGTAACTTTGCCGTCCGGATCCAGGGTAACGGCGCCGCCCTTGGAAACATCCTTTACCTTCTTCAGAGACAGCAGAGCCGAACAATCAGTCTTGTAAAAATAATCCAGGATAAGAGGATAATTTTCATGGGCGGTCAATACATCTCCGTAAGACAGCAGGAAAGGGGAGCCTCTCAGAAAATCCCTGGCGAGCTCAGGCGCCTTGCCTGTGCCGTCCTGGACAAGCTGATGTTTATACTTGATATCCACTCCAAATGCGGAGCCATTCTTAAAATAGCCTTCGATCACCTCGGCCCTGTAACCGGTTATGATAAGAAACTCCTTTATGCCCATATTCTTAAGGGAAAGTATAATATATTCCAGGATAGGGGAGCCATGGGCCTCCAACATAGGCTTGGGGCAGTCCTTTGTAAGATCTTTCATCCGTTTGCCTTTGCCAGCCGCAAGTATCACTGCTTTCATACAAGTCTCCGGTCTTTTTAAGTGAAAATACTCCGCTCCATACAACAATAAGAAAGCATCATATTAAAAGACTTATTTCAAATCAAGTCTTAATTTCAGGCGGTGGCAGGGAGCGCGCCTCAAGCCTGGATATGCCCCCGGGGAAGCCGGCTTATAAAAAAAGTTGACATGTTCGAATATATAATTCAGAATAACTTTTCCGCTTATTGTATAATATATTTACATCTTTATGTTGTATAATCATGTAATTGAAAGGAGGACTTGACAATGTCCAGAATTATCACCTCTATAGTGGCAATCACCCTGGTGTTTTTATCCTTCTCGGGATGCGCCAAAATCGATAAAACAAACCTTACCAAAATTGAAGTCGCCTTCTGGGGTTCTCCGGAAGAAAAAGAAATAATAACTGAAACAATAAATAAGTGGGAAAAAGACCACCCGAATATCAAGGTAATATTAAATCATATAGCCGCGAACGGATACAGCTCAAAAATCCTGACCAGGATAGCCGCGGGTTCCGCGCCTGACATAATGTTCGCCGAAGTCAATATCTTCACATCCTTTATGGAAAAGGGGGCTTTCCTCGACCTGACACAGTTCATAAATGAGGACCCGGACATATCAATAGATGATTTTTTCCCGGAAGTGGTGGACCGTTTCACTATAGGCGGGAAATTATACTGCCTCCCGCGCGATACGGCTCCTTTCGCCTGTGTCTTCTATAATAAATCCATCTTCGACGCAGCCGAAATACCATACCCAAAAGATGACTGGACAATGGACGAAATGCTCGAAACAGCAAAGAAACTTACCATCAGGAAAGGCAACGAAATTACGCAATACGGCTTTTATTCATGGTGCTGGATGAACTTTATATATTCATTCGGGGGAAGCATAGTAGATAATGTCAAAAATCCGGGCGAGTTCACTTTTGAGCGGCCCGGCACCATAGAAGGCATACAATTCTATTCCGACTTGATGAACAAGTATGAGGTAATGCCCAGTTCGACAGCCCTGGCAAACATCGGCATGGCTTTATGGGAACTGTTCACTTCGGGAAAACTTGCGATGTATTCTTCCGGGATATGGGAAACACCCCAGTTCAGAAAAATTTCGAATTTTGACTGGGATGTAGTTATGTTTCCCAAAGGGCCTTCGGGAACACGCGCTTTCGGGACAGGCGGTTCAGGGTACTGCATTTACAAAGAGACCAAATATCCCAGGGAAGCGTGGCTGGTTTTAAAAGCCTTAAGCGGTTCGGAAGGGCAGGGCAAGCTTGCGGAAGACGGCCTGGCGCAGCCCGCCATGAGGAAAATAGCGGAAGGCCCGGCATGGGCCCTAAGCTCCCAAAAACCAAAAAACAAGAAAATGCTTAACGAAGCCGTCAAGTATGTCATTTACGAACCTTTCACGCCAAAATGGAGAGAAATCCAGGATAACGTCATAATGCCGAATCTTGACCTTGTATTCAACGGGAAGAAAAAAATGGCAGAGATGGCTCCCGAAATAGATAAAAAAGCAAATATTCTGCTTAACGAAAAGTAAAAAATAATGAATATTCTGTTTGCGGCAAGTGAAATCAGTCCGTTCGCTAAAACCGGCGGTTTGGCCGATGTGGCAGGTTCGCTGCCCGATGAACTTAAAAAAATCGGGCATGATATAAGATTGATAATGCCTCTGTACGGCGCCGTCCAGAAAAATCTCAAGAATCTCGAGAACTGCAATAAGCCCTTCGAAATAATGATAGGCGACAACAAATATGAAGGGAGCTTGTTCGCGTCAAAAACATCCTCCGGCACTCCGGTTTATTTCATTAAAAACGACTCGCTGTATATGAGGGACGGGCTTTACGGCGACAGGGCGGGAAATTACAAGGATAACTCTTCGAGATTCATCTTTTTCTGCCGGGCGGCCATCAAGGCATGCGAATTGCTGGACTTCCGGCCTGATATCATACACTGCAATGACTGGCAGACAGGTTTAATCCCCGCGTATGTAAAGGTTACAGAATCGGAAAATCCCGTCTTTAAAGGAACAAAGACCCTGTACACCATCCACAACCTGGCATATCAGGGCGCCTTCTGGCATTTTGACATGAAATTAACAGGCCTTCCATGGTCTGTTTTCAGTTCCGAAGGCCTTGAATTCTTCGGGATGCTTAATTTTATGAAATCGGGAATATTCTTTTCGGACGCAGTAAGCACTGTAAGCAAAAACTACAGCAGGGAAATCCAGACTGAACAATACTCCTTCGGGATGGAAGGTATACTCAGAAAACGGAAAAAGGATATATACGGCATTATCAACGGGATAAATTACAGCGAATGGAATCCTGAAACGGACAAGCATATAAAAGAAAATTATTCAGCCCGGAATATGAGCGGCAAAAAAACCTGTAAAAAAGATATTCTCGAGGAATTCGCCATATCCGCATCCGAAGCAACGCCTGTCATAGGAATAGTTTCGCGCCTGGCCGAACAAAAAGGAGTGGACTTGATTATAGACGCAATCCCGGAAATACTAAGCATGAACGTTGTGCTTCTCATACTGGGGAAAGGCGATGACAAATATCATTCGACGCTATGCAGGCTTTCAAACGCCCACAGGAACAAACTTGGAATAAAACTTGAGTTCAACGAAGCCATTGCGCATAAGATAGAGGCAGGATGCGATTTTTTCCTTATGCCGTCCAGGTATGAGCCCTGCGGGCTGAACCAGATATACAGCCTGAAATACGGGACTATCCCGATAGTAAGCGCGACCGGCGGGCTGGATGACACCATCTTAAACTATAACCCGTTAACCGGCGCAGGCAACGGCTTCAAATTCAAAAAATACTGCAAAGAGGCGCTGCTGGAAAAAATAGCCGAAGCGCTGAAAATAACCGGAGACGAGAAACACAGGATGCAGATAATCAAAAACGGCATGGACTGCGATTTTTCATGGAACAAATCGGCCAGACAGTACGACACATTATATAAAACAATACTCAAAAAAGGGGCCGCGTTGTAATGTCGGAAATAAGAAAAGACCCCATCGTAAACAGATGGATAATAATAGCTACAGACAGGAAAAACAGGCCAAACGATTTTTCCGTTTATGAAGAAACCGAAAATCTGAAACACTGCCCCTTCTGCGAAGGCAATGAAACGATGACCACTCCGGAAATAACAGCCGTTAGAAAACCTGATTCCAAACCGAATTCCGCAGGCTGGGACCTGAGGGTCATCCCGAATAAATTTCCGGCGCTGAGGGTCGAAAACGAACTTAAAAAAAACAAAACAGG
>JAFGBE010000044.1 GCA_016933315.1 Candidatus Auribacterota bacterium | reverse complement strand
TCGAAATTATTTTTTATTTCGGTGATGGAATCCCCTCCGAATTTCTTAATAATTTCATCTGCTAAAACGAAGGACAGCATGGATTCACCGACGATGCCTGCGGAAGGGACAGCGCAGCAGTCAGACCTTTCCTTGGAAGCTTTTGTGACCTTGTGGGTTTTAACGTTTATCGTGTTAAGAGGTTTCGCCAGGGTCGGAATCGGCTTCATAAAAATTTTAACGGAGACAGGTTCTCCGTTTGATATTCCGCCCTCTATCCCTCCTGCATTATTCGTTTCCCTGTAATATCCGCCCGACCTTAAATAATTGTCTTCCGAAAAAAGAATTTCATCGTGAACAAGGGAGCCCTTTAATTTATAGGAACGGTCTCCGCTCCCGATAGAAACGCATTTTATGGCATTTATGGACATCATAGCCCGGGCGATCAAGGCGTCAAGCTTCCTGTTCCACTGGGTGTGGCTTCCCAGCCCTACGGGAACATTCACGGCAATTATCTCGCAGCCGCCTCCCAGGCTGTCCCCCGAGCGGCAGGCCCCTTTGATCTCTTTCAGCATTTTCTTTTCGGCGTTGAGGTCAGCACATCTGAGGGGGGATATTTTCTGCCTCTCTTTTATTTCTTCCAGTGTTAGTTTCGAGCAATCAGCGCTTATGTTTCCTATGCGTATTACATGGCTGAAAACGCTGATGGATAATTCGGATAACAATAACTTGCAGAAAGCGCCCGCCGCCACTCTTACTGCGGTTTCCCGCGCGCTGGCGCGCTCAAGGATATCCCTGGCATCCTCACGCGAATACTTGAGGAGGCCGGCTAAATCGGCATGCCCCGGCCGGACATTATGTATTTCAGGCAGTGAATTTATTGAAAAGTCCTTATTCCTTATGCAAAACGAGATAGGGGAGCCTATTGTCGTTTTTTTTCTGACACCCGAGTTTATTGTAATCTTGTCGCATTCTATGCTCATCCTTCCTCCCCGGCCGAACCCGAACTGCCTTTTGGCAAGCTCGGCATTAATAAACTTAGTGTCGATTGTTATGCCGGCCGGGAAGCCGTCAAGAATTCCGGTAAGACACTTTCCGTGGGACTCACCTGCAGAAAGAAATTTCAACATTATCATTTCCTCTCAAATTGTTATTGATTAAAATAAATTATATCAGAATAGGTTAATAAGTAAAAAAGAAAATACCGCCGCTCGATATATTGACGCACATAACAATTTGGCTTATAGTTAGTTGTAGATAGTTATTTTTTTATTGCTTTTAAACCGGATTTTTTTAGGTATGAACAGGAAAACAACCGATTTTATTTTTTTTGCCTTGTGTATAGCGGTTAATCTGTATATCAGGTGTGTGCCTTCCCATATGCCTCAGCCGGGCGGGAATATTCCGGGGCAGTTGTCCATACGGGATGACCGCGGAGGTATTGCGGAGGAGAATTATAAATACCTGCTTAAAGACCGTATCGGCGCGGACGGGAATAGGTATTTCTTTGATGTAGATTCATACCAATATCTGTTGAGGACGAAGAATGTCCTGGTTAACGGGTTCCCTGGTGATATGAAGAAGGATGCCGCGGCGTACGACTGTTTTACGCTGGCGCCCGTAGGGAATAAGATATCGAACGCGCAGCTTCTTTTTTATTCAAGTGCATTCTGTTTCAAGATTTGTGCATTGTTTTCGGAGAACTTGTCTTTGCAGAATTTCCTCTTTTTCATGCCTGTTTTTTATTCCCTGGTGTTTGTGGCGGTTGTTTATTTTGCCGCTAGGACTTTCTATTCCCCGGTCGGTTCTTTTTTAACCGGCATTTACATAGGGTTGAACGAAGCGCTGGTTGTCAGGACTTCTGCGGGCTGGTATGATTATGACGCGATTAATCTTATCCTTCCTTTTTCCTCCGTCTGGTTTTTTTATCTTTCGATAAGGAACAGGGATAATAATTTGAAGAGCCGGTCATTTGCCCTTGCAAGCGCGCTGATGATAGGTTTATTTGCTTTTTCATGGTCCGGGTGGTGGTTTCCCTTATTGATAATTGTTTTTTACGGATTTTTACTTATAGCCAATAACGTTTTTATTTCCCGCAGAGATAGCATCAAAAGGAACAAAGATAACATAAAAACAGGTTTTTTACTAACGATTGTGGTATCAGCCGGATTTGCCTCGGCTTTTCTGCTGACAGGGTCTAACCCTTTGTATCTTATCGCGAACAGCCTGAGGGAAACAATAGGGCTTGCCATCCCTATGAACACTGCTTTTTACCCGTCGGTATTTTATACGGTTAGCGAGCTGGGGAAAACAGGAGCGCTGGACGTGATAAACCTATCGGGCGGGATATTGGGGGTGATGCTTTCTTTTGCCGGGTTTTTAATGCTGTTAAAAGAGAAGAAAAATGACAGGTCATTTGATTTCTTCCTTCTCCTGTTTCTGTGGCTGCTGTTTATGTGGTTTGCATCCTTGTCCGCCGTGCGTTTTGTCGTTTTTTTAGTAGTGGCTCTGGGATTCTTCTTTGGTTTTTTTGCGGAAAAGGTTGCGGGGTTGTGTTTTCGAAACAGGAGAATTGCGGAAAACTTTATCTGGATGACAGCCGCTTTCCTGACATTGGTTGTTGCGGCAGGAACTGTTGTCAGGGCATATGGGGCGGTTACGAAAGTTTATCCGTGTGTCAATGCCGAACTGCAGGAAACACTGCTCTGGGTAAAAAACCGCACCGAAAGCGATGCCATAATCAATTGCTGGTGGGATTACGGAGACTTGTATAAGGCCGTTTCGGAGAGAAGGGTTATATTTGACGGGCAAAACCAGAATGATATTGTCGCCTATTGGTTTGCGAGAGCGCTGCTTTCAGAAGAGGAAGAGGCCAGGAATATACTGCGGATGCTTAATAATGCCTCATATCGCGCGTACAAGGAGATTGATTCGATAACAGAAGACGCTTTTGAAAGCTATATCATTTTAAATGATCTGATAAAAGCGGATATCGGCATGAGAAAGCGTATTCTATCTGACCGCGGCTTTAAAAGCGAAGACGCCGAAAATATATTGAACTACCTGAATGAGAAACCCTGCAGCGCATACCTGGTTCTGGAAAAGAGCCTGCTGGTTAAAATACCTTTTATATCGTACATAGGCAATTGGAACTTTGAAAGACTTTATGTAATCAGGAATAATGGAAAAGAGAACAAAGACCTGTTATCCTATCTTGTTGAAAATTTTAAGATGCCGGTTGACAAAGCTGAAGCGGAGATTACAGGGGTAAAAGATGGATCCATCGGAAAGGGATATGATGAATTATCTCAGCCTTGCCTGGTCTATTCGACCCCCGCAAAAGGGACGGAAAAAGACGGTATTGTATTTTTCGAAAACGGCCTGGTCTACAACGTAAAAGCAAGACAGGCAAAACTGTATAATGGGGCAAAATGCGGTTACACTGTCCCGGGACTTGTGGTTGTCAGCGAAGAAGGCCGGAAAACCAGGCTCCCTGGATACATGGGGAGTTCAGACAGGAAGGCCTACTGGATATACAGGGAAGGCGGGGATTATTTTTCTGTAGTGCTGGATGAACCTTTAATAGATACGTTATTTTCGGAAGCGATGTTTTTGGGCGGAAATAATCTCCGGTATTTCAAAAAAGTTTATTATGACCGCAGAAACGGAATTTGTATCTACAGGATAAAATGGTGATAGGATGAGCAGCAATCCGGAAGTGTCTGTCGTAATACCGTGCCTGAACGAGGAAGCGGGCATAAAAATTTGTGTGGAAAAAGTGAAAGAAGTATTTAAAAAAGAGAATATCACCGGGGAAATTATTGTCGTTGACAACGGCTCTGTCGACAGAACCGGCGAGATAGCTTTATCTGCGGGGGCAAGAGTTGTTTTTGAGTATGAAGAAGGCTACGGCTCTGCGTATATCACGGGCCTGAAAGAGGCAAAGGGGAACCTTATAATAATAGCGGACGGGGACAACACATATGATTTTTCTGAAATACCGAAGTTTATCAACCCTTTGAGGAAGAAGGTTGATTTTGTCATAGGCAACAGGTTCAAGGGAAGGATACATAAAGGCTCCATGCCTTTTTTTAACAGGTATGTCGGCAACCCGGTGCTTTCCGGATTATACAGGATGGTTTTTAAAACCAAAATTTCCGATATCCACTGCGGTATGAGAGCTTTTACGAGAAAAGCCTACGAAAAGATGGACCTTAAATGCAAGGGTATGGAGTTTGCCGCTGAAATGGTTATGGAGGCAATAAACAATCGCCTATCCATTGAAGAAGTGCCGGTGAATTATTTTCCCCGCAAGGGTAAGTCGAAGCTGAGAGCCCTGCCCGATGCATGGCGCCACATAAGATTCATTTTTGAGAAGTCCGGGAATTATTAACAGATGGTAACCGCGCGGTTTTTATGGCTGAAGAAGTATCAGTGATAATAGCGGCGAAAGGCCGCCCTGAATATATTGGGAGATGTCTGGAATCTGTGTTCGGCCAGAAAGGCCTGAAATTTGCTGTAATTCTGGTTGATGACGGGTTGTCGGCCGGGATACGGGATTTTATAAGGGAAAAATACCCTGAAGCCAGGATTATTTCGAGTGAACACAGGGGTCCTTCTTACGGACGTAATGTCGCCGCGGAAAAATGCGCCTCCGAGTTTATAGCTTTTACCGATTCCGATTGTGTTGCGGATGAAAATTGGCTTTATGAATTATACAGGGTGTTTATTGAAAGGCCGGAAGCCGCTTCCTGCGGCGGCGCACAAAGAGTTCCTGCCGACGCCTCCGATTTGGGCAAAAAGATATTCAGGGTATATAAAAAAGCTGGATTTATCGCCGATTATGTGAAAAGAGATGTTTTCCGGAAAGAAGTTGAAGTATTGCATAATCCGTCCTGTAGCGTTATGTACAGGCGTAAGGTCTTTTTGGAGCTGGGAGGCTTTAAAGAAGGCATGTGGCCGGGAGAAGATATCGACCTTGATATCAGGATAAGGAAGAAAGGATATAAGATTTTTTTTAATCCCGGATCGGTAGTCATGCATTATCCGCCGCATAAATTTTCTGCTTTTATATCCAAGCTTTATAATTACGGGCTGGTCCAGCCTTCTCTTATGAAAACCCACCGTGTATTCAGGAAGATATACTTTGTCCCTCCGGCGTTTTTGGCGATAATTGTTATTTATGTCGCCTTATTGTATTTTTCCGGATTGTCCGCTTTTCTTTCGTTTAACGTGTTAATAGTCGTATTCCTGCTCTCTTTTGCCGGATTTGACCCTGTAATGGCCGTGTTAGCCGTCGCAGGGTTCTTATCATGGAACGGCGGATTCTTCAGGGGTATGCTCAAGCGGAGCAAATAAGCTATCTTGTTTTTGGCGCCCTTTTTCTTGTGATGTAGCCCTTATTCCTCTGTGTATTTTTATCCTTGTCCTCCCGAGGCTGTTTGGGTATATAGATATAGGTGCCGATATCTTGTTTGTATAATCTGTAGGATTCCCTGACCGCTCTCAGGATTTGTCCTGTCCATGTGCGGTATCCGGGCTCATCCTGGGGCGCATCCGCGGACTTCTGGAGAATGACGAGGGAAAATTTACTGTTTCTGATATCATCGATAACCGGTTGTTCATTCCAGAGTCTGGCCCAGGACATCGAACTCATACCGAAAGCGTCGAAAAGAAAATCCTTGTCGTTGAACAAAGCCCAGCAGGCGTAATGTGTAAGGATCGGGCCTTCCGATTTTTTTATGAGCTGGTTTATATTCTCTACCCTTCTCTGTAAGGCATGGTAAGTTTTCCACTCCGGTAATTTCCTTGGTTCCCCGTTCGGGAAAAACCAGGACAGGAGAATCAAAAGGTAAAGCACGACTGCCCCGAACAGCTGTTTGGCGTTTAAAAACTCAAAAAACAGGATTGATATTATTATTGTCAGGGCGATGCTGAACTCCAGCCTGAAGTTTGTATTGCATCCTTCCCTTGCCATTGCGAAAGTCTCGATAAGCGAAAAAACAAGCAGGAATGTCAGCAAAGGGTATTTCCTGAAGAAACGGGACTTATCGGCAAACCAGACTGTTATGAATGGCAGGGCCATAAGAATATTTATTATAAAAAACTTTCTCAGAATGAAATTTATATCCCAGAGGCTGCTTGAAAAAATAAAAATGTGGTTAAAAAACCCCCCGTCAGTAAAAAAGTTTAGCGTCAGAAATATTATTGCCGTTATTATAAAGCCGAAAAGGATATTTCTTACGGTGTCTTCATTTTTAGAGACGACAC
>JAFGBE010000043.1 GCA_016933315.1 Candidatus Auribacterota bacterium | reverse complement strand
CAGGGCGCAGACCCAGGTTCAGAACGACCTCAAAATAGCATGGAGCGTTTACAAGGGAAAAATAGAAAAACTGAAGATTGCCTTTAATATGTTCGAGGGAAAAGAAGATGTCGGGCTTCTGAAGGAAAAACTCGGGCTGGACTATCTTTTTCTTGCGGACATTGCCGGCAAGGACGTCCTGAGAAGTGAAATCGCGCTTAAAGCATTCGGCGGAAGCGAGTGCGGAGGGACAAGGATTATCGGCAAGGAAGAATTGGAGCGTATGAATGCGGCCCTTGCCGACAGGTGCACCATTAACCTTTTATACACGCCCATGGCGGTTCCCACCGAGGAAACGGTGCTCAACAGCGCGATGGCGATAGAATACGCGAAACCGTTCTTTGACTCCGCCGGCAGGGTCGACAAGGTCATTTACGGGGGCAGGATACTTAATAAGGACAGCACCGTCGTTGACAGGATAAGAAGTTTTGTTTTCGGGAACAAACAGTATAAAGGCATGCCTATGGGGACTGTCACCATCTTTCAGGGAGACGTCAGGGTATCGACCAATGTCCCCGATAAGGAAGGAAACCGGGCGATAGGGACGAGAGTCTCAAGAGAAGTTTATGAGAAGGTGATAAAAAACGGGTATTCATGGTTTGACAGGGCCTTTGTGGTAACAGGCTGGTATATAACCGCGTATGAACCCATAAGGAACATCAACGGGGAAATAATAGGCATGCTGTATGTGGGCATTCTGGAGAAGCCCTATGCTGATTTATTCAGGAACGCGGGATTGTTCTTTTTTATAGCTATTTTTGTCGCGGTTTTTATAGCTGTTATACTGGGGTTTATTCTTGCCGAATCCATTTCGAAACCGGTTAGGGAGGTTTTGTATTGCACGGGAGAACTTTCCGGCGGCGATTTAAGCTGCAGAGTCGGAACCCAGACAAAGATAAGGGAGCTTAACCAGCTCGCGGAAGCGTTTAATGACATGGCCAGGAAACTGAGCCAGCGGGATAAAAGCCTTAAGATATCGAATGAGAAGCTGGACACCCTGAATAAGAGCTATATTGACCTTATCGGTTTTGTCGCGCATGAACTGAAGGGAATCCTGTCTTCCACCATGCTTAACGCTTATTCTGTAAGGGACGGTTTTCTTGGGCTGATTAATTTCAAACAGAGAAAAGCCCTTGATTCGGTCTGCAAGAACCTTGATTATTTTGCCGCCACCGTGAAAAATTATTTGAGCTTGAGCAGGATTGAAAAAGGAGAACTGAAAATTTCCAAAACAGAGGTCATGCTCAAGGAAGATATCTTCGACGATTCTGTCGAGTATTTTATCAAGCAGGCGGCCGATAAGAACATTGAAATCCGCAACAATATAGAAAAAGGGCTTGCGGTAAAAGCGGATTCGGATTTACTGAGGATGGCCGCAAATAATATAATCGGCAACGCCGTGAAATACGGGAGCAGGGACGGGAAGATAATTATCACGTCCGGCGTCAGGGGCAATATGGTCGAAATCGATATTTACAACGACGGAAGGCCTGTAACGGATGAGGAGAAAGGCCGCCTGTTCAAAAAGTTCTCGAGGCTGGATGCGCCGGAAGTCAGGCGTGTACAGGGAACGGGATTAGGGCTGTTTATAACTATGCAGATAGCCGAGAAACACGGCGGGAAGGTCAATATAGAACCAAGGGAGAAGGGAAATTCGGTGATATTCAGTATGGAGAGGGGGCTTTAAATGATGAAACCCTTAGATATTATAAGGAAAAAAAGAGCTGAAGCCATTAACAGGATTATAGGCAAAGGGTATTTGTCTACAAAAAGGGTATATGTGGGAATGGCGACGTGCGAGATCGCGGCCGGTTCAAAGGAAGTCATGGAAGTGTTCAAGGAAGCGATAAACAAGGGCCTGACCGATGTATATCTCAGCCAGAAAGGCTGCGCGGGCCGGTGTAATCTTGAGCCGACGGTCGAAGTGATCGAGGAAGGCAAGATACCTGTCAAATACGGCAAGGTTAATGAGGCAAAAGCCCGCGAGATAATTGAGAGACATCTTAAGGGAGGCGAGGTCATTGAGGAATGGGTTATTAAATAAAGCGGGGTTTTATTTACTATGAAGAAAAACAAGAACAAAGAGAATTTTATTATTACATTGTGCGACGGGCCGAGTTGCATCCATAACAACTCAAAGGAACTCAAACGCGGCCTTGAGAAACAGCTTGAGGAGAAAGGCCTTTCGGATAGAGTGAGGATTATTCTGTCGGGGTGCCTGGGAATGTGCAGCAAGGGTCCTATACTGATAGTGAATCCCGGTTACACGATATACGGGCATGTGACCGAGAAGGATATACCGGAAATCGTGGAAAACCATCTGGTAAAAGGCAAGCCTGTTTCGCGCCTTATCATCGATGAGGACCACCTGTACAACAGGTTTTTCCGTGTGTTCGGCGATGTCGGCTTTTTCGGCAAACAGATGAGGATAACGTTAAGGAACTGCGGCATAATAGACCCGGAAAGCATCGACGATTACATATCTCTCAGGGGATATGAGGCGATTGCCAAGGTTCTCTCGGATATGAAGCCCGGAGAAGTCATAGAAGAAGTAAAGCGTTCCGGCTTAAGAGGGAGAGGAGGCGCCGGTTTCCCGACGGGAATGAAATGGGAATTTACGGCGAACCAGAAATCGGATGAAAAATATGTCATCTGCAATGCCGATGAAGGAGACCCTGGCGCTTTTATGGACAGAAGCGCGATTGAGGGAGACCCGCATACGGTAATCGAGGGAATGATCATAGGCGGCTACGCGGTAGGTTCATCCAAAGGCATTGTTTACATAAGGGCCGAATATCCCCTTGCGATAAAAAGACTTGAAAAAGCGATAAAAGACGCTCAGGACAGCGGATTTCTCGGGAAAAATATACTCGGTTCCGAGTTCTCTTTCGATATTGAGATAAGGCTTGGAGCGGGGGCATTTGTGTGCGGAGAGGAAACGGCGCTTATACATTCCATCGAGGGGTCCAGGGGGATGCCGAGGCCGAGGCCTCCGTACCCGTCGGTAAACGGGCTTTTCGGAAAACCCACGCTTATAAACAACGTCGAAACATGGGCGAATGTGCCGGTGATTATACTCGACAGCGCTGACTGGTTCAGGAAAGTTGGGACAGAAAAAAGCAAAGGGACGAAGGTGTTCGCGCTAGCCGGAAAAGTCAAAAACACCGGCCTTGTGGAAGTCCCTATGGGTACGACTCTGAGAGAGATAATTTTCGATATAGGGGGAGGAATTGAGGGGGACAGGAAGTTCAAGGCCGTCCAGACAGGAGGGCCGTCGGGAGGATGCCTGCCTGAGAAATATCTGGATACGCCGATAGACTATGAATCGCTGGCTAAAGCCGGCTCGATAATGGGGTCGGGCGGGATGATAGTCATAGATGAAGCTTCCTGTATGGTGAGCATAGCCAAGTTTTTTCTTGAATTTACGCAGAATGAGTCCTGCGGGAAATGCACGCCATGCAGGGAAGGGACAAAAAGAATGCTTGAGATACTTACCCGCATAACGGAGGGAAAAGGCGAGCAGGGAGATATTGAAAAGCTTGAGCGGCTCGGAAACCTGATAAAAAAAGCTTCTCTCTGCGGGCTGGGGCAGTCGGCTCCCAATCCGGTTTTAAGCACATTAACCAATTTCAGGGAAGAATATGAAGAACATATTAAGCAGAAAAAGTGCAGGGCCGGCGAATGCCAGTCGCTGATTGATTATGTCATAAACGATAAATGCGTGGGGTGCGGCGCGTGCAAGAGGATCTGCCCGGCCGGGGCGGTAAGCGGGACCCCGAAAAACCCGCATGTGATAGATAAAGACAAATGTATTAAATGCGGACAATGTTATGAGGCATGTAAATTCGGTGCGATAAACAGGAAATGACGAACATTGAACAACAGGAGCTGAAATGGAAAAAAAGACAATAACGATATATATAAATGATAAACCTTACCGGGTAGAACCGGACCAGACGGTGATGCAGGCGGCTGATAAACTCGGGTTTCATATTCCGCGCTTATGCTACCATCCGAAACTTTCCATAGAAGGAGCCTGCAGGGTCTGCATAGTTCAGGTCGAAGGGTTGAAAAACTATGTTGCCTCCTGCTCTTATCCGGTTAGTGACGGAATGAGAATCCATACGAATACGCAGGAAATAAGAAGAGCAAGACGGGATATCGTTGAGTTGATTCTGGATAATCATCCCCTTGACTGCCACACATGCGACAGGGACGGCAACTGCGAACTTCAGCGTTTAGCCTATTCAATGGGTATTAAAAAAAGGCATTTTGAAGGGGAAAAGAAGCATTATGATAAAGACCTTTCCTCTGCTTCCGTGGTGAGAGATCCTGACAAATGTATTTTATGCGGAAGGTGCGTAAGAATATGTTCGGAGATACAGAAGGTGAATGCCCTGAGGCAGGCTCACAGGGGTTTCAAGACGGTAGTGATGCCGGCGTATAACATGCCTTTTTCAGAAAGTGTGTGCACGGCATGCGGGCAGTGCATCAATGTATGCCCGACCGCTTCTTTTGTGGAAAAAAATTATACGCAGGAACTTTTTGAGAAACTGAGCGATGGTTCCCTGATAAAAGTTGCCCAGGTCGCTCCTTCTGTCAGGGCCGCTATCGGCGAGGCGTTCGGCATTCCCCCGGGGACGGCAAAAGAAAAAGAGATGGCAGCCGCGCTTAAACGGCTGGGGTTTGATTATGTTTTTGATACTCAGTTCTCGGCTGACCTGACGATAATGGAAGAGGCCAGCGAATTTTTGGACAGGCTGCAGGGGAAGGGCAAGCTTCCCATGATAACATCCTGTTCAAGCGCATGGATGAAATGCATGGAGCAGTTTTATCCGGACCTTATTGATAATATATCAACGTGCAAGTCTCCGATGTCGATGATGGGCGCTTTGCTTAAGACCCATTTTCCCGATAAAATCAAGGTTCAGCCCGAGAAGATTTTCAGCGTGGCCGTTATGTGCTGCACGGCGAAAAAATACGAATCACAGAGGCCTGAGCTTAAGATCAACGGCTTGAACGGAGTTGATCTGGTTGTTACCACCAGGGAAGCGGCCTGGATGATTAAATCAGCCGGTATTGATTTCCTGAATATAAAAGGAGAAGAATTCGACCATCCCCTCGGGCTTTCATCGGGAGCGGGCGCCATATTCGGTACTACGGGCGGCGTCATGGAGGCCGCGATACGGACGGCTTATGAATTGTATACGGGAGAAACACTTCTTGATATAGAGGTCAATGAACTCAGGGGCCTTAAGGGCATCAAGGAAGGGAAAATCGTGATGGACGGGAAGGAAGTAAGGGTAGCCGTAGCCCACGGGCTTGGTAATGCCTGCGATCTTCTTGATATAGTGAGAAAAGAGCCCGGGAAGTACCATTTTATAGAAGTTATGGGGTGCCCGGGCGGATGCGTTGGGGGAGGAGGGCAACCTTATGCCGACGCCAATTCGATTCCTCTGGATGAGGAATGCCTGAAGCTGAGGGCGAAAGCGCTG
>JAFGBE010000042.1 GCA_016933315.1 Candidatus Auribacterota bacterium | reverse complement strand
GGGCTCTCTTGTAAGGCATTTTGACGAACCGCAGATCGGTTCTGTCAGGGGCCCGAATGTATTGCCGAGAGAAGATACCGGCATGGGCAATATCATAAAAGAAACATTTACGTTTTTCTTTCCTTTCGGGAGAAAATACTGTGATTTCGGACATAGTTCCAGGCAGGTGGATTTCAACCCCTCATGCAATGTTATGTACAGGAAAGATGTATTCCGGGAAACAGGCTTTTTCAGGCCCGATATGTATCCTCTTGAGGATGAGGATATGGCGTCGCGCCTGAGGGAAAAGGGATATCAGATATTATGCGACCCCGATGCGATAGTCTACCACTATAAGAAAACGAAAATAAGCGATGTCTTCAAACTGGCCTACAGGTTCGGGAAAAGCCACGCGTCATTCCTGAAAAAAGGGTATAAAACCGGCGTATTCCGCTGGGCGGCGATTGCCTTATCGTTCAACGTAAGCATTGCGGCGCTGATATGCCTGCTATTTTTCCCGGGAACGGTTTTTATATCTTGCGCGCTGCTTTCGTTGATGCTGGCGCTGTCAATATTGACGTCTCTGGCGATAGCAAGAAAAAGAGGGATTATTGAATTTCCCGCATATTTTTTCTTTGTTGTGCTTATCGTTGCGGGTTGGAATACGGGCTTTATCGGAAAACTGTTTGCGCCGAGCTCCAAATCATAATATTCTCGCCTTTTATTTTTTAAAAAATTGATGTAGAATGTGGCATTGTAATTGTTTTTTACCTGTTAAACTTATTATTTATGCATGAGTTGAGCGTCAGGACATCTTTTTCATCGGCCCATAGCCTTGACGGTTATGAAGGCCCGTGCAGCAATATGCACGGCCACAACTGGGACGTGGAGGTTTTTATCAGGTGCCGCAGCCTCGATGAAATGGGAATGGTCAGGGATTTCCGTGAGTTGAAAGACATAATAAAAGAAGTCATATCCGGGTTTGACCATAGGAATTTGAACGAACTTCCGTGTTTTTCCGATAGGAATCCGACTGCTGAAAACATTGCCTGTCTGCTGTTTTCGATGTTATCCGGGAAAATCAATGACAAAAGGGTTAAAGTGTCAAAAGTGACGGTTAAAGAATCCTCAAAAACAGGGGTTTCGTATTGGGAAGACTGAAAGTAAGCGAGATATTCAAAAGCATTCAGGGTGAATCAAGCTATGCCGGGAAGCCGTGTATTTTTATAAGGCTTGCGGGCTGCAATCTCAGGTGCAATTTCTGTGATACGCGCTATGCATACGAAAAGGGAGTATATTTTGCCGCTGACGCGCTCCTGAAGAAAGTGTTAAAGTATAAAACCGGCCTGGTATGCATAACCGGAGGAGAACCTTTAATCCAGAAGGATATATTCCGTGTTATTGACGGGTTAATACGCGGCGGGAAGAAGGTGCTAATAGAGACTAACGGCTCTGTCTGCATTAAGGACGTGAATAAAAAGGCGATTATAATTATGGATATAAAGTGCCCCCTGAGCGGGCAATCGGGAAGCTTTCTTGTAAAAAACCTGAAACATATTAAAAGCAAAGATGAAATAAAATTTGTCATATCCGGACGCAAAGATTACCTGTGGGCCAAACGGACGGCCGAAAGATTTAAAGGGAAAAAATGCGGTATATTGTTTTCCCCGGCGCGCGGCTTTTTGAAGGCTTCGGATCTTGCGGACTGGATGTTAGATGATGATTTAAACGCGCGCTTGAACATCCAGCTGCACAAGGTAATATGGCCCGGCAGGAACCGGGGGATTTAAGCATGGGGAAAAAAGCTGTGGTTTTGCTGAGCGGGGGATTGGATTCGGCTACGGTTGCCGCTATAGCCGGATCCGCGGGATTTGACATATACGCCCTGACTTTTGATTACGGCCAGCGCCACAGAACGGAAATTGCCTGCGCAAAGAAGATCGCCGCAGCTGTAAAAGCGAAGAAACACATGATATTCCGGCTTGATATGAGGAAGATAGGGGGTTCTGCCTTGACTTCCGGAATTAAAGTCCCGAAGAGGAGAAAGAAAACCGGCGCAATACCCGTTACGTATGTTCCCGCCAGAAATACGATATTCCTTTCGGTTGCGCTGGCATGGGCCGAGACCATAGGCTCGAAAGATATCTTTATCGGGGCAAATGCGGTTGATTACAGCGGGTATCCCGACTGCCGGGCGGAATATTTGAAAGCTTATGAAAAAATGGCTGCGCTTGCGGTTAAACCTGCCGGCAAAAAAGCGATAAAAATACACAGCCCGCTCGTCAGGATGAGCAAATCTGATATAATTAAAAAGGGAATAGCCCTGGGGGTGGATTTTTCGAAGACTCACAGTTGTTATGACCCCCCGGCCGGGAAATCTGCCGCCTGCGGGGAGTGCGACTCGTGCATTATAAGGAAAAAAGGATTTAAGGAAGCGGGTCTCAGGGATCCGATAAGGTATAAGAGATGAAGAAATCAAGGCTGAAAAACTTAACGCTGCTGGGAAAAGCAAAGACGCTTTATCCAAAATCCCCCGATATAGCCAGACTTGAAACATTTGATAACGCGGTATGCAGGGATTATGATGTAAAATTTGAAACTGACGAGTTCACTTCTATGTGCCCTGTTACAGGCCAGCCGGACTTTGCCGGAATACAGATAGAATATATCCCGGCTAAAAAATGCATAGAGTCCAAATCGCTGAAGCTGTACTTATTTTCTTTCAGGAACGTCGGTATGTTTGCAGAGGATATTGCCAACAGGATTCTGGATGATATCGTTAAGACGGCGAAGCCGAAAAAGGCAAAGGTTACGGTGGTGTTCAAGGCTCGGGGCGGCATCGGCATAACCGTTGAAGCGAAATATGGAGAGCAAATAACGAAAGACGAAAAATGTGGGACGAAGGACGGAAAACATGGCGCCGGAAATGAAAACGGCAAACAGGGTAAAGGATTTAAAGGTTTATAAAGTTGCCTTCAAGACGGCGATGGATATTTATCATATTTCAAAAGAGTTTCCGCCAGAGGAGAGGTATTCACTGACAGATCAAATACGGAGGTCTTCCAGATCTGTATGCGCAAATCTTGCTGAAAGCTGGAGAAAGAGAAAATATAAAAAAGTATTTATAAATAAATTGTCTGACGCGATGCAGGAGGCTGCGGAAACACAAACCTGGCTGGAATTCGCTTTGGAATGCGATTATATAGGTAAAAAAGCATTCGAAGTGTTAGATGAAAAATGTGAACATATCTTTGCAATGCTGGTTAATATGGAAAGAAAAGCAGAAATGTTTTGTGATAGGTCGTCCTAGAGAGCGGAGCGAGCGAACGTCTTTCGTCCTTCGTTTTTCGTTATGTTCAAGGATGTTTTGCAGGGAAAGCAGTTATGAGATTACGCAATAAAATAAAAATATTGAACGGCTTTTTTTCTTCCGTTACAGGCCTGGTATTGTTCATATGTTTTTTCCTGCCGTCTGTCAAAGGGTGTGAAGGGGATATTTATCCTTATAAAGAATTTAATCTTGAAAACATAGCGGCTGTAGATTCCGCCAGGGCATTTTTCGACAAGGTATGGCAGTACGCGCTGCCTTACTTCGGCGGCCTGCTTACCGCCTGGCTGAATTTCCGTATTGTTATGAAGAAGGGGAAATCCATAGGACTTGAAAGAAACCTGTTCATGGTTCTTGCATTTACAGTCCTCTCATACGTATGCTGTGTTATGCTTGGCGGTATTATGGGTTTCTTCAACAGGGGGATAACTGATTTTTACGATTGTGTTCTGGCCTGCACAGGAATTGCCGTAATAGCGTTCTTCTTGGCGGCTTTCATCCATACTGTTTTAAGCAGAAGGGAAGACGAGAGAAAAACAGGGGTATACCAGGCGATTTTTGCGCTGATATATGTTCTGTGGATGTCCCCTTACATGATTAACGGCGCCTACTACGGAATGAAAATTTCTTTCTGGTGTATGGCCCTGCTTGTTGTTCTGGGAGATGTCATGTATCGTTCTGTCCCGGAATCGCGATGCAGGATCAAGTATTAACTGGTTTAAAATTTACCGGAATATAAAATGCTTTCTCGTGAGACAATAGAGATTTTTCCTTCCCCTCTCGCCATTTCGGAATATATAAGAAAAATGGGGAAGGAAGTCTATTTTAACCATACCTTCTATACGTTCGGGAAAATCCTGCTTAGTCTTGCGGCGGAACTTCTTGAAGAACGTTTTATAACCGATTTTGAGAAAGAAGTAATACTTAAAAGGATTTGTTCCAAATATTTTACCGGCAGGAAAAAGAGTTATTTTTATTCCGTGTTTTCAAAACCCGGGTTCATAAGGGATTTGAAAAAAAGCGTTAAGATGCTTAAAAAAGCCGCCGCCGGGCCTGAAGTGCTGAAAGCCCATATGGATAACAGCGCAGGCAAAAGACTGTCTCTGAAACGATTATCCGATTTTTTCAGTATATACTCCGAATATACTGATTTCTGCCGTGATTATGACGATATGGGATGGCTGGTTGTGGATGCGCTCGGGAAAGCGGAAAAGCCCCCGCTGTTTTTAAAAGGCATAAAAAAAATTGTGGTGAGGCCAAGGTATCAGCTCACAAACATACAGTTAAAGCTGCTTGAAGTTTTTGCCGGCAGGGGAATAAAGGTTGCCGTGCATTTCCCGTGCGACGAAAGCAACGCGGCGTTTGAAGCAAACCTTCCTTCATCCGGGTACTTAAAGCGGATGAATTCGCGAAATATCAGGGTTGAAGGCACTGTTTCGGGAGATGCCAGATATCCTTCCGACCTGGCCCTTGCTCAGAAAACCCTTTTCAGTCCGGCGGGTAGCGGGATAGAGGCGAAGGACGGGTCAATCAGGATAATCGAAGCTGCGAACAGGAATCTGGAGACAAGGGAAATAGCCCTCTGCATAAAGAAACATCTTTGCGGAGACAAGTATTTAAAGCCTTCGGATATAGTTGTAATAGCGAAGAAAATATCTCTTTATGACGACCACATAAGACAGCATTTCAGCCGGGCTAAGATACCGTATTATTTCAGGCGGGGAAAGCAGCTGCAGCACGCCAACTTTTATAAGGATTTGATGCTGATATTGTCTATGGCCGAAGATCGTTTTCCCAGGGAAAATATTGCAAGGGTAATAGGAGCTCCGTATTTCGCCGATATCGGAATAGACAAAGATGCCGCCGGGCTTATTCTCTGCCTTTGCGGATATTTATCGGCGGACAATAAACCCGTTGACAGGTGTTTGTCCTGGCTTAACGGGCCGGGCAGGGAAACAAAAGATTTTATAAACAGCGGGATTGACGGCGAGGATGTGAAAAAATTGGGTGAATTCCTTGCCGGTTTTATCCGGGATATTTCGTTTAAAACAGGGAGGACGGCGAAAGATTTCTCAAAATGGCTGAGAGGGTTTATAGGGCGCTACTATGTCGGGAATATGATGGCCGGTGAAATATCCGCGGTGTGCGGGCTGCTGGATAAAATAGATGCCTGCCCTGAAGATATTATGGGGTCTTCTGTCGTGAGCGCTGCCCAGTTTAAAGAGATGGTGGAGAGCCTGGCCGAAAGAGAAGTTATACATGAGAAAGATAATCTGAACGCCGTAAGGATATTGACGCCTTTTGATACGGACGGCATGAATTTCAAAATAGGTATTTTTTGCGGTATGGTGGAAGGAGAGTTCCCGTCCCGTAAAACGGAAGGCCTTATACTTAAGGATGCAGATATAGAGGAGATGAACCGCATCCTGGACGAAAAAGGAATGCTGCCTGTCCAGAAATCAGCCGATGAGGAAATCATAGACAGAAATATTTTTTACAGGAGTTTCCTGGGTATTTCGGATAAGTGCATATTCACGGTCCCGTTTACCGAAGAAACCAGGGAAGACAGAAAAAAATCCGTGTTTCTGGAAGAAATAGAAATGATATTTTCGTCTGAGCTGGACGGGAAAATAACTTCAACGCTTGAAGCGCAGAGAATTACGCCGTCGCATGTGATAAATGAGCCGGATAATGCCGCATCCAGGGGCGAGCTTCTGACATCAATCGCGAAAAAAGGCAGGGGAAAGGAAATTATTTTGCAGCCCGCCGGGCTCCTGGAGGAGTTTGAACGGAATAACACTGTGTTTAAGAGAAATCCGAATATTTGCGCCCCCGGGGCCGACGGAAACTACAGGGGCCTTTATTCTTCAGAGGAACTTAAACGGTTTTTATCGGATAAATTTTTCCGGGATGGGTTATTTTCGTTTAACGCGACGGCGCTGGAAGCGTTTCTGAGATGCCCGTTCAGGTACTTTATGCAGTCGCTTATGAAGATAAGGGATTTTCCGAGGCCTGAGCTGTATATTAATGTTATGGACGAGGGCACGATTATCCATGAAGTGCTGGAAAATTTTTGCAGGGAGAGAAAAAAAGGCGGTGGAGAGAAGCTTCTGCTGGATATCGCCGCCCGTGTTTTTGATTCATATGAGCGCAGCAACCTGACGGGCAGGAAGGAATTGTGGTCGGTAAAAAAAGAGGGGATGTCCGAGACGCTCAGGAACTTTCTGAAACTTGAAGAAAAATCCCCGATAGGCCCCGGAAAGACGGAATTTCTCAGGGCTGAATTCCCGTTTAAAAGATTCAAAGCCGTTCTCCGCGGCGAAAATATAATGCTGGACGGATATATAGACAGAATAGACATTTCGAAAACAGGAGTTGTTTATGTAGTCGATTATAAAACGAGCAGGCAGGTCAGGAGCGAAGAGGATTTTCGCGAAGGGTATCTGGCTCAGGCTGCTCTGTATAAGCTGGTCCTTTCGGAGAAAAGCGTGCAGGAGGATATGGGAATAAAAAGCCCGCCGGAAATAAGAGCGTGCTATTTCCTTTTAAAAGCCGACCCATTTGACGAAAAGGCCGAATTCTTTTCGGAAGTCGCCGTGTCTGGCGACTGGGAAGATATCCTTCTTGAAAAAATAATTAAATTCAGGGAGGCTGTTGCCAGGATGGAATTTCCCGCGCGCCCTTTTGACAGGCGGGTTGACTGCGCCAACTGTGATTTTCCGTATCTCTGCAGGATAGCTGAAGATTGGGGACCGAAAGCATGAAATACAAATGGGAAAAACAGATAGAAGATGTCCTGAACGCAAAAACGAAAGCTGCGGTCTCGGCATCCGCAGGCACAGGAAAAACAACTTTTGCGATGAACAAGGTAATACGGTTGATAGAAGAAGGGCGCGACGATAAAGAAAGAAGGGAAATATCGGCTTCCATATGCTGTATAACGTTTACGAAAAAAGCGGCGGGGGATTTCAAGGAAAGAGCGAAAGAGATACTTCTGGAAACAGTAAAAGGGTCGGATTTCCGGGCGCGGTTCAATTATGTGAGGGCAATAGACGAAATCCAGATATCCACGATACATTCATTTGCGGTAAAAATATTAAGAGAATTCTGCTCTTACGCGGATATAGACCCTGATTCGGAAATAATAGACGGGGACAAGCAGAAAATTCTGAGAAAAGCTTTAAGACAGGCGGTGGTTTCAAGGCTTGATTCCGGCAAAGACGCGGTCCTCAACAGGGTTCTTGCTGTCCTGCCTTTGGAAAAGAAAGGGTTCCAGAACGGGTTTGAGGATTATATTTTCGATATCGTGAATAATTTCCGCTCTGCGGACATTTCCGGAAAAGTGGAAAATTTTGTTTCGAAGGCCGTTAAAAACGAAAGAGAAGAAATAAGGCGGATTTCATTATGCCTTGCGGGAATTGCGGATGATGTCCTCGAAAAGTATGAAAGCCTTAAACAGAACAGGATTACATACGATGAAATCCTTGTCAAAGCCAGAAATTTATTAAGGGATCATAAGGATGTAAGGCAGGAAATAAAAAAGAGGTATAAGCTGATAATACTCGATGAGGCGCAGGATACCGATAATATCCAGATGGAATTTGTCATGTGGCTTTCTGAAAAAGAGGACACCCTTGCCGGAAACATATCCGAAATCCAGCTGTCCGACAAGATAATTGTCGTAGGTGATTTTAAGCAGTCTATTTACGGCTGGAGAAACGCGGATCCTGCGATATTCGGCAAAATCCAGGAACAGATAGGGCTTAAGAGGTCTTTAAGGGAAAACCGGAGAAGCCAGAAGGAACTGCTGGATTATATAAACAACCTTTCCTCTCTTATAATATCGGATTTTGACAAATCCAGAGATCTTATTAAAGCAAGGAGAAAAGAGGCGCATGATTCCGGCAGGGTTTACAGGCTGTTCAACAGGGAAGGGTTTGAGACTGCCGAAGGACAAAGGAGAAAAGAAGCGGAGTGCCTGAGCCTGCTTATTAAGCAAATGGCGGAGGAAGGAACATTAAACGGGAAAGAGGTGAAAGTCTTCAGGAACGGGAAAGAGGAGAAACCGCTGTACTCGGATATCGCAGTTTTATTCCGCAAACTGACGAAAGTCGATATCTACGAAAAATGCATGCAGGAAAGCGGAATCCCTTATTTTATTGTGAGCAATTCCGGTTTCCTGTCAAGATTTGAAGTCCGCGATTCGCTGAATTTTCTGAACATAATGTCCAATGCGAGAGATGAACTTGCGTACGCGAGCCTTTTAAGGTCTTTTGCGTCAACAGCGGACGATGACCAGATAATATGCGGGAAACTGAAAGACAGGATACTGAAGCCCGCAAAACTGTCGAACGGCGGGGAAACAACCGCCGTTCATGAATTAGACGGCATTTTACTGGATATGAGACAGAGAAAAAATACCGGCACGCCATCCGAATTATTAAATGAGTTTCTTGAAAGGACTTCGTATTTTACTGCCCTGGCAAAACTTGCCGATGGCGATATAAGAATTGCCAATGTTAAAAAGCTTGTGGAAAAGATACGCGCCCTGGAGTCATCAGGATATGACTCACTGGAGGAGATAGTGCAGCGCTTTATCGATGATATAAATTTCGAATCGGACGAAGGGCTTGCTTCTGTGTCCGGCGAAGGCGACAATTCTGTAAAGTTGATGACGGTGCACAGGTCCAAAGGGCTGCAGTTCCCCATCGTAATAATTCCTGATACCTCATCGGGAAGGTTTATCGGCGATAAGCTGATGATAAAGCATAACGGGACATTCGCGTTCAGGATGAATAAATACTGGGAGACTTCTAATTATGAAAAAGAGAAGAACAAGGCCAAATATGACAGAAGCGAGGAGGAGAAAAGGCTGTTATATGTCGCCGTTACGCGAGCCAGGGACATTCTGATTGTGTCCTGCCTGAATAAAAAACCGGAATCCGGAAACAGGAAAAACAGCCTTAACACATGGTATGACTGCCTCAAGGATGTCCAGCCCGCTCAGGATATTTATATCGAAGACCGGTATGAAAGCGAGCCGGCGGCCGCCCCGGGAAAAAGCGCGCGCGTTGTAAAGCTGGACGTAAGGCAAAACCTGGAATTTGCCGATGCTGATATAGGCGTGTTGAGCCCTTCTGTTGAAAAGATAAGCGTCTCGCGGTATCTTGATAAGGAAGGCTATCTGCTTCCAAGAGATATCATGGAGCAGGAAACCGATGAACTTTCGGAAACGGAAGAGGACGGACTTGCGGATAAAAAGGAAAATATCGGCACGGCTGTTCATTATGCCCTTGAACACATGGCATCGAAAAAAGATATTATCAGGCTGCTTAAACATAAGTTGCCTGAAAATGAAGCGCTTAAAATCGCGCCGGAGATTGAAAGATTTGTCGAAACGCCCGGGTACAGGGAAATAGAAGCTGCCGATGAGATATACAGGGAACTGCCGTTTGTTCTCAGGGAGGGCAACTACGAAATTACCGGGAGGATTGATTGTGTCTACAGGAAAAACGACAGGATAACAATCGTCGATTTTAAATGGTCTGATTACAGGGGGGAGAGATATAACAGGCAGCTTGAAATATACAGAAGGGCGTTTGAGAAGCATTCAGGCGACATGAATATAGAAACGCGCATCCTTTATATAAAGAAAGGAGGATGAGATGGAGAAAAAAGCCGTCGTTGTTCTGGCCGATGGTTTTGAAGAAATAGAAGCTGTTGCCCCGGTTGACATCATGAGGAGAGCCGACATCAGGGTGGATGTTGCCGGCCTTGATAGGAAAATCGTCTCCAGTTCAAGAGGCCTGAGAATAGAAACAGATATTTTGTTTGAGGAGCTTTCCGATGCGGATGCGCTGATATTGCCCGGAGGAATGCCGGGAGCGGCGAACCTGGCAGGGTCGGGCAAGGTATTGAACTCGATTAAAAATTTATACGGCAAGGGCAGGCTGATTGCCGCGATTTGCGCTTCCCCTGCCTATGTTCTTATCCCTTCCGGTATTCTCGCTGGCAAAAAAGCCACAGGTTTCCCCGGCACAGAGTCTATGTTCAGGGGAATTGCCGAATTTATATCCATGCCTGTTGTCAGGGACGGCAATATTATTACAAGCAGGGGAGCCGGCACTGCATTGGAATTTTCCTGTTCAATCGCAGCGTATCTGGCAGGGGCGAAAAAAGCGGATGATATACGCAGGTCAATACTGATAAAATAGAGCAAAGGGAGGAGGAAGCGATTGAAAAAGAATATTTTTTTAATATATGTTTTGTTCCTTGTTTTATATGGGTCGGGAAGCCTTTTGTTTGCGGATAGGGTGGATGAACTTATAAATGATTTGAACAGCGACTCAAGCAGTGTCAGATGGAAAGCCGTAATGTTTCTTGGGCAGGAAAAAGATGTGCGGGCAGTTGACCCTTTAATAAAGGTTATAGCGTCCGATCAAAATTACGGCGTTAGGGTGGAAGCTATAAAAAGCCTGGGTAAAATAGGAGACAAGAGGGCGATAGAAACCCTGAAACCTCTTCTTAAAAGCAAAGATGAAAGCATACGCAGGGCCGCGGCCGGGGCGTTAACCAGTATCCAATCGTCACTGGGCGGCGGTTCCGATTGAAAGACATGAATATTCCAACAGGGAGTTATTATGGATATAGACATTATAATTCAGATTTTCTCCGGGTTTGCCGCTTTTATAATACTGATGGTTGCTTTTTACAAGTCGGTTAAAGTAAATGCAGGGGGGTACAAAACACTTATTCTTATAATAGGGCTCTGTATAGCCTCCATTATCATGGCTGCTGTCGCCGTTTATTTTTCCGCCCTCGGGCCCGAGAAGACAGTGAAGGGGCATATCCTGGAGCAGAAAAAGGAGTTGTATGAGGTAAGCGAGGCTATATCGAAGCTTCAAAGATATATTGAGGAACAGAATATATTGCTCAGCCAGGCAAAAGAAACAATCAGCCAGCTTGAAAAGAAGAAACATGAATTGGCGCCTTTAGTTGAGGCCGATGATAAAACGATAGATATTGTAGCTAAAATCCATGAAAACGATCTCTCGGCCAGAATGATAAGAGAAAGGTTAATCGGGGCTTTTATAGGAATCGCGGGGCTTATCTTAATAGTGATTTTTGTGAATATTACCAGATTTTACTTTAAAAAATAAAGCCATAACATATTGTTATAGAAAAAGTTATGTAAGTTACCCTCCAATTTAGGCTTTATAATCGAAAGAAGATGCTTGACAAAACCGGAAAAATTATTAAAATCTAGATTAGTAAAACATTTTATTCATAGTAAATAGTTTAATTTTTTTTGGTCTTTTGGTAAAACAATTAAGTCATAATAAATATATTAATTGAAAAAGGGGGTGTGTTGTGAAAAAGAGGAGGATGGTTTTAAAAGTATTTTGTATCTTTATCCTGATGTTTTTTATCAAGGGGTTGGCTCTGGCGACCGCTGAGGACCTTATGCTCAACACAGGGTTCGAAGACAGCGATTTTGAATGGTACAACTGGAATGACGGCGAAAGTTGCGGAAGCATAGAATCATCCGAGTTTCACGGCGGCAGTGTCTCGGCATGCAGGGAAACATATGGCGTGGGGATGGGGTGCTACGGGCAGATTGTATCGGTTTCACCCGGACAGACATTGGAAATAAGCGCCTGGGTGAATAATCCCCCAAGTGATGTATTGGCGGACAGCGCAGAAGCGTTTGTAAGGGTGGAATTCTGGAATGATGAAGGCCCGCTGGGTTCGGGGCATACTGAAAGCAAGCATATAAATGGCGCGACTGAGGGATGGGTAAAGCTGGATGTAAAAGCAAAAGTTCCCAGAGGCGCAAAGGAAGCAAGAGTGCTCGCTTTTAACAAAGGGGCAAAACCTTCTTCAAAAGGAAAAGTTTACTTCGATGATTTTGAGCTTATTGTAAGCTCGGGTCAACAATCTAAATAGTGAGGGGAGGGTAACAGATGAAGCAGTTGTTAGCAGGTATTCTTTTAACAGTAGTTATCAGTTTTTTCCCGGCGTCCGCGCATGCGAATCTTTTGTCGAATGCCGGATTTGAAAATGCTGAGCAGGGTGCATGGTGGGGCCCATGGGGGAATAGTCAGCATGTGGGAACTTATGGGGATGCGGGAACAGGGATAGGCGGTTCGAACTCCGTTAAGTTTACAGCTAATTCCAACGCAGGAACCGGCGACGATTATTTTATGTATGATAATACGCTTGTCGCTGTTACAGCCGGACAGACATATTACGGCACTATATTTGCCAAGACCGACGCGCTGGTCAATGAAGAAGTAACGGTGAAAATAGACTGGTTCAATGCGGGCGGCTGGGTCGGGACAGCAGGCGCATCAGCTCCTTTGAGCGGAACAAATGACTGGACAGCTCTCAATATAAGCGGATTAGCGCCCGGTAACGCAACACATGCTTCTCTTGCGTTTTTTATCAACCAGACTGTCGAAAGCGGCACGGGAACAGCGTACTTTGATAATGCTTATCTTGATGCGACTCCGGTTCCTGAGCCGGGAACAATAGTGTTGCTTGCAGGAGGTTTGCTCGGACTTATTGCTTTCTCAAGAAAAAAATAAGTCAATAGACTGATGTTTGTTTGAAACAGCCGTTCTTATTAAAAGGGTTTTCCCTCTTTCCCCCACAAGAAAGTTCTAAGGGCGGCTGTTTTTTTTAAAGAACAGGAAAGAGCCCGGCGCCGGGGGGGTAATATGATTGACCGGAATCCAGGAAATTTCAGGCAAAAGAAGTCGCCGGGGTTTACCCTTATAGAGCTTCTTGTGGTTATTGCGATAATTTCCGTTCTTGCGGGTTTCCTGGTGCCGGCTTTTCAGAAGGGCCGCCAGAAAGCCAAGCAGGCCGTATGTTACAGTAATCTCAAGCAGATAGGCGTCTCGCTGCAGATGTACCTTATAGAGCAGAATGAAAAATTCCCATATCTCGTATGCAACAATGTGCATCTCTGGAACGCGTTTTCGGATATCATAAGAAGGTTTGATTCCTATATAGACGGGGTTGAGGTTTACAGGTGCCCGGCAAACCAGAATCCGCTCAATACAGGGTGGAGAGACGATGTTTTTGATGACCAGAACAGCAGCGGAAACATTATGCTGGATTATGAGGTTAACGGTTATTCTTCGGGAGGGAAAACACTGAGGGACCTTAAAAACAAGGATTTCGGTATTTATGCATATATGTATGATTATCCCTACAATTCATGGGATGAGAGGCCTCACGGCGACGGCGTCAACTGCCTTTATGTTGACGGCCACGTCACGTGGCTGCATGACGGGGAGATGAATCTGGCGGGAGCGGAAAAAGACAAGTTCTACGGCCGCGGGTGGGTTGAATGATTTTTCGGGTTTTTTTTGTATTTATAATTTACAATAGTTATGAACGGTCTCTGCAAAGGAGAAATTGATGAAGAAAGTTTTTATATCCGTTATTTTAATCTGTGCTGCTCTGACGGTTTGTTTTGCCGCCGTGAGGAAATCGAAGTTCAGCGGCGGAGATGCCGGTGACGCCGGGAAACAGGCGCCGGAAGAAAACAGGGTGGATGTTGAGATACAGCGTGGCAAGGATATAAAAGCCGCAGAGCCGAAAATACCGGACTCTTATGTTGAGAAAGCCTGGGACAGCCCGAACCTGTGGGCCATAGGAACCGACGGGAAAAGTTCAATTGTGATAAATTCCTGCGAGTCTCCCTGCGCTCAGGGACTTGAAATAAAATATGAGCTCAAAAAAGGAGGCGGGTGGGTACAGTTCAACAAGAAAATATCATCCGGGTTTTCCGGGAAAACGCCTTTTTCTTTTTTGATTAAAGCGAGAGCGGCCGGCGACATGGAAATAAAATTTATAGATAAAGACGGTTCGACGTTCTGGAGAAAAATAAAACTTAACGGCAGCTATAAAGACTGGCAAAACATTGTGGTGTACGATAATACCCTGGAATATGCGTGGGGCGGGGATGATAATTTTGACGGCCTTTCCGAAATTTCGCTTGCTTTTTCCGGCACAGGCGCAGGGACCGTCTGGCTCGACGAAATAGGGTTTTCAAAGGAAGGGCTTGCCGCTTCCTTTCCGCCCGCCGGTCCGGTTATTGACCCCGACAGCGAACTTTCGGGTATCGGCGACAGGCAGAGAAGGGCGGAAAAACTTATGCCTGAGGACAAACTTGTCCTGGAGTGGCTGAAAGTCGTCCAGGATGCGTCCTCTCCCGAAAAGCAGCTTCTGCCTTCAATGGAGGGCAACCAGGCCCAGACTTTCAATAACGCGCTTGTTGCCATGGCGTTTATACTTAAGGGAGAGAAGGAAAGGGCGGAACGGATACTCGATTTTTTCTCTGATATGACATTTGAATCCAACCCCTGTCCGTTAATACAGAACTTCTTCTATAAAAACGAGCCGAGAGGCTTTTTCCAGTATGTCGTCCTTACGGCCTCGGGCGGAACGCCTGCCTATCATAATCCCGGAAACAGCGACAGGTGGATGGGAGATATGGCGTGGCTTCTCATCGCTTATAAATATTATGAGAAAACATATTCTTCCGACAGGTATAGGAAGATAGAGGGGCTTTTAAAGGGCCTGCTCAAGTCATGGTATAAAGGGGAAGACAGCACCTGCGGTTATGTCCGGCACGGGTGGCGCGACGGCGACAGCAGACTGCACGAGAACCATGGCCATCCTGAAGGCAATATTGATTGTTATGCCGCTTTCCTCCTGTGCGGGGAAAACGATTATGCGAAAAAAATCAGGAAGTGGCTGGACAAATCGATAAAAGGAAAAAGCCTTCCTCTCGATTTATATACATGGAGGGTCCTTGCTTTCGGCAGTGACTATGCCGGCCTGCTGAATATCCCCGAATATGACCTGAGATACCGGAAGACAGTGGATTTTAACGGCAAAAAGGCCGTAGGCTTTTATCATTCTCCGGATAATGAGATAAATAATGTTTGGCTGGATGGAACAGGGCATATTGCCTGCGCTTTTATTTCCTGCGGGGATAAGCAAAGAGGGTATTTTTACGCGAATGAGATGGATAAATTCATAGTAGGCAGGAAAATAAACAATATTATGCTTAAAGCTCTTCCCTATACCGCCAATAAGTCGGGCGGATTCGAGTGGGTAAGGCAGGACAGGGGTTTCATATCTGTCGCCGCCTGGTATATATTCGCCAAAAACGGTTTTAATCCCCTGACATTGAAGAGCTCGGCGGTTGAGTTGCAATAGGGGACATGCCTCCTATTATTCTTTTTCCGTTTTATTGGAAAAATCCCTCCGAGATGATATAATTTTAAATTAAATTTTAATTTTATATCATAAGGTTGATAATGAGCATATTGTGTTTTGCCCGGCATACAACCCAACG